>NZ_DBHIRJ010000001.1:0-282993 GCF_057275535.1 Abiotrophia sp. | reverse complement strand
TCCTTTGGTTAGTCGTTCTTTTATTTATTGTCTAACTTTTTGGGGTCAGTACAAAGGATGGCTTTTGACATTTTAATCTCTAAAATAATGAGGCAAACTAGCGAAGACGCGTTTGTCGGCCCAACCAATCCAGGCGCCTTGGCAGAGCAGGGCGGCGATGGTGCCTAGGTTAACGGCATAGAGATGGCCGGAGAGGGTGAACATAATAATCAGCATGGCAATTGGGATGCTAAAGGTTAGGAGTTGCGCATGTACCGGGTTGCCATTGCAGAACTTGAAGCGGATGGTGTTAGTCAATTCATCGAGAGGATGAATAATCCAATTGACCCGTTGATAGATGGAAATGGCAATAGCAATCAGGAAGATTCCGGTGATATTCAAGACCAAGCGTAACCAAACCGGCAGACCAGGCAAGCCCAGCCAGCCCATACCTTGCACAAAAAATTGGACCAAGACGCTGAAAGGGAAGATGAAGACAAAATTTCCTATAATTAGAGGAATATCTATTTTCTTATCAATGATAATGTTCAGAATAATGCCTAGCAAGGCATTGCAGAGCAAGACGGTACCCAGTTGAATAGGAAAATAGTTAGAAATATTGACGGAGGCAGCAGTCCACATGGAAGAACCCATATTCATGGAGATGGTCAGGGCGTTGCCAAAGGTATTGAGTAAGATTGAGATAGATAGGTAATAAATTCTTTCCTGGAGAGTGAGTGGGCGGGGTTGAGACATTATTTAAAGTTCCTTTCTTGATTTCACAACCCTATTATTCTAGCATAATTCCCCCAATTTGCCTATCAGGAAATCCTCAAGCAGACGGGTTGAAGTTAGGACGCAAAATACCTATAATAGTAACTAGAAATGACCCGTATTTTATAGGAAGAAAAACTTCCTCGCTCCCTAAAAAGGGACTGACAAACGGATTTCTGGCTAAAGAAAGATAGAAAGAAGGAATACTATGGCACAAGTAGAAAGTTTTACCCTAGATCATAATGCCGTTAAGGCGCCTTATGTCCGCCTAGCTGGCACGGAGCGCCACGAATCTGGAGCCCTCTTGCAAAAATATGACATGCGTTTCTTGCAGCCTAACCAAGATGCAATCCCTACAGGAGCCCTCCATACTCTGGAACACTATTTGGCCATTAACTTACGCGATGAGTTGGAAGGGGTCGTGGATATCTCGCCAATGGGTTGCCGTACTGGCTATTACATGGTGATTTGGAATGAACACACGCCAGCAGAAGTGGCTCAAGCGCTAGCCAATGTTTTGAAGAAGGTTCAAGGCTTTACTGATATTCCGGCAGCCACCGCTAAGGAATGTGGGAACTACAAGGATCATTCTCTCTGGGGCGCCAAAGAATATGCCCGTTTGGTCTTAGAACAAGGTATTAGCACGGATCCTTTTGTTCGTGACCAAGTAATCCGTTAATTTATATCAAAAAGGACAGGTCTAGGCCTGTCCTTTTTATCTACTCCAATATAGGAATCAAAAAAATGTTGCCGACAGGAAAGATAGGGTAAGGTCTAGGTCCTAGTATGAGAGAGTAGGTCGTTAGCTTGCCATCCCTAGCCTGTTATAGGACACAAAAGGCGATGGTAGCGATATTTTCATGAAAGCATTTCCTATCAGTTGGTCGTTTTCCGACCATTTGAAACAAGATGAAAATTACATGAGAAATATAAATGTATGCGGTTTAACATTTGCATTATAGGAATAAGAATGGTATCATTAAAGAGGTTAGAGAAGGAGCAATTCTTCTTGAGACGGGAGTCTGAGAAGCTTTGCATGGTCAATCTTTGACCAAAGGAGGCAGATGATGCGAGATATGTTTTCTTTGATTGAGAAAGTCGTCCCGCAAGTCGGCCAAGAATTAGTACAGCGATTGCGCATAATGAAGACCTTGGCCCAACATCCCGAGCGGATTGGTCGTAAGACCCTAGCAGAGGAAGTGGCCCTATCAGAGCGTAGCTTGCGAACCTTGATGGATAGCTTGAGGTCTCAGGGCTTGGTGGATGTCAAGCAGTCGGGGATTCGGCTAACGCCTATTGGCTTAGATGTTTTGGAAGCCATGGAGCAAGCCTTAGACGATCACCATGAGTTCTTCGAGCTGGCTCAAGGAGTCAAGGAGAAGCTAGGACTGCAAGAAGTCTGGATTGTCAAAGGTGATGCCGATATCGACCCTAAGGTTGGGAGCCGACTAGGACGCAAGGTAGCAGAGTTTCTGGCCTTGAACCTAGAATCAGGACGTCAAGTGCTAGCCATGACCGGGGGAACTACCCTGGCTCAAGTAGCCCAAGAATTCACACCTCAGTTGGGAGAAGATAGAGACCTAGTCTTTGTACCTGCTCGTGGCGGGGTTGGGGGTTCTTATGACATTCAAGCCAACAATATTGGGGGCTTGATGGCTAAACAGACGGATGGTCAGTTTGTGCCACTCTTTATCCCTGAGAATATCGGGGAGCAAGTTTCGCAAGTACTACTCAACAATCCTTCTATACGTCATGCTGTTGAATTAAGTAAGACAGCCAATGTGCTCTTGTTATCGGTCGGTAATGCCAATGTGATGGCAGAACGACATGATTTAACGGCGGATCAGAAGCGATTATTGAAGGACCAAGATGCGGTTGGAGAAGCCTTCGGGGTATTTTTCAATCAAAGCGGCCAGGAGGTCTTACGTTTACCGAGATTTGGGATTCAATTCCAGTCTTTGCGTGAGGTGCCTCTCTTGATTACCGTAGTAGGCGGCGCTAGCAAGGCCCGCGCTGTAGAGGCTTACTACAAACTTATCCAACATCATGGCGTTCTAATCTGTGATGAAGGAATCGCAAACATGGTTTTAAGTGGGGCTAATACCCCGTTAAAATAAATTTTTCCTTAAGGAGGAAGTCAAATATGACAGTAAAAGTAGGTATTAACGGTTTTGGACGTATCGGTCGTTTAGCATTCCGTCGTATCCAAGATGTAGAAGGTTTGGAAGTTGTAGCAATCAACGACTTAACTGATGCTAAACAATTAGCACACTTATTAAAATATGACTCAACTCAAGGTCGTTTCAACGGTGAAGTTGAAGTATTAGACGGTGCTTTCCGTGTGAACGGTAAAGAAGTTAAAGTTTTAGCTAACCGTAATCCTGAAGAATTACCTTGGGGTGAATTAGGTGTAGATATCGTGCTTGAATGTACTGGTTTCTTCACTTCAAAAGAAAAAGCTGAATTACACTTAAAAGCTGGTGCTAAACGTGTAGTTATCTCAGCTCCTGGTGGTAACGACGTACCAACAGTTGTTTACAACGTTAACCACAACATCTTAACTGGGGATGAAACAGTAATCTCTGGTGCTTCATGTACTACTAACTGCTTGGCTCCAATGGCTAAAGCTTTACAAGACAACTTCGGCGTTGTAGAAGGTTTAATGACTACTATCCACGCTTACACTGGTGACCAAAACACCTTGGATGCTCCACACCCTAAAGGTGACTTGCGTCGTGCTCGCGCAGCAGCTGCAAACATCGTACCTAACACAACTGGTGCTGCTAAAGCTATCGGCTTAGTAATCCCAGAATTGAACGGTAAATTAGACGGGGCTGCACAACGTGTTCCTGTACCAACTGGTTCTTTAACTGAATTAGTAACTGTTTTAGAAAAACCTGTAACTGCTGAAGAAGTTAACGCAGCTATGAAAGCAGCAGCTAACGAATCTTACGGTTACACTGAAGATCCACTCGTATCTTCTGACATCGTAGGGATCACTTACGGTTCATTATTTGACGCAACTCAAACCAAAGTAATGACTGTAGGCGACAAACAATTAGTTAAGACTGTATCTTGGTATGACAACGAAATGTCATACACTGCTCAATTAATTCGTACCTTAGCTTACTTCGCAAGCTTATAATCATAAGTTTCATATACGAATGTCGAGCTTAGTCGCATGACACTCTAGGCGGGGAAGTGACAAGCTTCCTCGCCTTTTGTTTATTATCACCGCTTTGGTGTTGAGGTCAGTTGCATCAGCAGGTTGACCCATCGCCAGGAAGAGTCACAGCTGTCAATTGATAACAGCACCAAATCGCATGCCCAAGGAGGTTTTTATATGGCAAAAAAAATCGTAACAGATTTAGATGTAGCAGGTAAAAAGGTATTAGTTCGGGTGGACTTCAACGTTCCAATGAAAGACGGCGTCATCACCGACGACAACCGGATTGTTCAAGCTTTGCCAACTATCCAATACTTAATCGATAACAAAGCAAAACTCATCCTCTTCTCTCACTTAGGCAAAGTTAAAACTGAAGAAGACAAGGCTTCTAAGTCTTTAGCTCCAGTTGCAAAACGTTTAGGTGAATTATTAGGTAAGGAAGTAACTTTCGTGCCAGAAACCCGTGGGGCAGCTTTAGAAGCAGCTATTGACGGTTTAGCTGAAGGCGATGTCTTAGTATTCGAAAACACTCGTTTTGAAGACATCGACGGTAAAAAAGAATCTAAAAATGACCCAGAATTGGGCAAATACTGGGCAAGCTTGGGTGACCTCTTCGTCAACGATGCCTTTGGGACAGCTCACCGTTCCCACGCATCTAATGTTGGGGTGGCAAGCCACTTGGAAACTGCCGCTGGTTTCTTGATGGATAAGGAAATCAAGTTCATTGGTGGCGCGGTTGACAATCCAAAACGTCCATTTGTTGCAATCTTAGGTGGAGCTAAGGTCTCCGATAAGATTGGGGTTATTGAAAACCTCCTCGACAAGGCTGACAAAGTCTTAATCGGTGGTGGGATGGCTTACACCTTCTTCAAAGCAAAAGGCTACGAAGTAGGGCTTTCGCTCTTAGAAGCTGATCGCGTAGAATTAGCTAAAGAAATCATGGCCAAGGCTGGCGACAAATTAGTATTGCCAATTGACAACAAGGTGGCGCCAGAATTTAGCAATGATGCACCAATTACAGTGGTACCTTCAGATGCTATTCCAGCAGATCAAGAAGGTTTAGACATCGGTCCAGCGACTGTTAAACTCTTCTCTGACTACTTACAAGATGCTAAGACCGTTGTATGGAACGGGCCAATGGGTGTCTTCGAGTTCTCTAACTTTGCTGGCGGGACCATTGGGGTCTGCGAAGCAATTGCGCACCTTGAAGGGGCAACCACTATTATCGGTGGGGGGGACTCTGCGGCAGCCGCAGCTCAATTAGGCTATGCTGATAAGTTCACTCACATCTCAACTGGTGGGGGCGCGTCCTTAGAATACCTCGAAGGTAAGGAATTACCAGGGGTTGCTTCTATCTCAGATAAATAAGAATTCAATCAATCTGTGAAGGCCGGGGCTTCTTTCTAAGCCTCGGGGCCTTCCATAATCCTTAGGAGGATACTAATGAGAAAACCAATTATTGCAGGTAACTGGAAAATGAACAAAACCAACGAAGAAGCGAAAGCCTTCGTTGAGGCGGTTAAAGGTAAATTACCTTCCGCAGATCTTGTTGAAGCAGTTGTAGGCGTTCCAGCCTTAGTGGCTTCTGACGTTAAAGCAAGCTTAGCTGGGTCAGACTTAGGTTTGGCAGTACAAAACTGCTACTTCGAAGATGCAGGTGCCTTTACAGGTGAAACTAGCCCAGCATCACTCAAAGCATTAGGTGTTGACTATGTTATCATTGGTCACTCAGAACGTCGTGAATACTTCCATGAGACAGACCAAGATGTTAACAAGAAGGGCTTAGCAATCTTCCGCAACGGCATGGTGCCAATTATCTGCTGTGGTGAAACTTTAGAACAATACGAAGCAGGTCAAGCAGAAGAAGTTGTTGAAAAACAAGTAACAGCTGCTTTGGCAGGTTTCTCGGAAGATCAAGTGAAAGCTTCTGTGATCGCTTATGAACCAATTTGGGCGATTGGGACTGGTAAATCCGCGACCAAAGAAGATGCACAAAAAATGTGTGCAGCGGTTCGTTCAGTCGTAGCTAAGAACTTTGGTCAAGCAGCAGCAGACGCTGTACGTGTGCAATATGGTGGCTCAGTTAAACCAGAGAACGTGGCAGAATACATGTCATGTCCAGATGTTGACGGTGCCTTAGTCGGCGGTGCTTCTTTAGTACCAGAATCATTCTTAGCGTTATTAGAAGGTGTGAAATAATGTCAAAAGCTCCTGTAGCCTTAATCATCTTGGACGGCTTCGCTATTCGCGACGAAGTATTCGGGAATGCCGTTAAAGCAGCCAAGAAACCAAACTTTGACCGTTACTGGGAAACTTACCCTCATAACCAACTCAAAGCTAGCGGCGAAGACGTGGGCTTGCCAGATGGCCAAATGGGTAACTCCGAAGTAGGTCACTTGAACATTGGGGCAGGGCGTATTGTATATCAATCCCTAACCCGTATTAACATTTCCATTCGTGAAGGCCAATTCTACGAAATTCCTGAATTGGTTGAAGCGGTGAAAGCAGCCAAAGAATCAGGTAAAGCTCTTCATTTGATGGGCTTAATCTCTGACGGTGGGGTTCACTCTCACTATGAGCATCTCTTCGCCCTCTTGCGTTTAGCTAAGCAATATGGCCTTGAAAAAGTCTATGTTCACGGCTTCTTAGATGGTCGTGACGTGGCGCCATCTTCAGGTTTAGACTTCGTTAAGAAGACCGAAGAAGTCTTTGGTGAAGTCGGCGTAGGTCGCTTCGCAACCATTTCTGGTCGTTACTATGCTATGGACCGTGACAAGCGTTGGGAACGGGTGCAACTGGCTTATGACGCTATGGTTCACGGTAAAGGCGCTCAATTTGACTCTGCTGTGGCAGGGATTGAAGCTTCCTATAAGGAAGAAGTTTACGATGAGTTTGTTGTGCCATTTGTGGTCACTGAAGGTGGTCAACCAGTAGCTGAAATTGAATCTGGCGACTCTGTTGTCTTCTTCAACTTCCGTCCAGACCGGGCTATCCAATTAGGGACTGCCTTGTCTAACCCAGCTTTCGAAGGTTTCGACCGCGGCGACTATCCAAAAGACCTCAAGTTTGTGACCTTCACTGTATACAGCGATGATGTCTTAGCTGAGATTGCCTTCAAGAAGGAAGACCTCAAAAACACTATCGGTGAAGTCCTAGCCAATAATGGCAAACAACAATTACGGATTGCAGAAACTGAGAAATATCCTCACGTTACCTTCTTCATGAGTGGTGGCCGTCACGAGGAATTCCAAGGTGAAGATCGGATCTTGATCCCATCTCCTAAGGTCGCAACCTATGACCTCAAGCCAGAAATGTCTGCTTATGAAGTCAAGGATGCCTTAGTAGCTGCCATCAATGAAGATAAGTTGGATGCCATCATCCTTAACTTCGCTAACCCTGACATGGTAGGTCACTCTGGTATGTTAGAACCAACTGTCAAAGCCATTGAAGCGGTTGACGAGTGCTTAGGCGAAGTCGTTGACTTAATCTTAGCCAAAGGCGGTTCTGCCATCATTACAGCCGACCACGGGAACTCTGACGAAGTGGTGACTTTAGACGGTCAACCAATGACTGCCCACACAACTAACCCAGTGCCAGTTATTGTAACCAAGCCAGGAGTGGAACTTCGTTCAGGTGGCCGTTTGGCTGACTTGGCCCCAACCATGTTGGATTTATTAGGGGTTGCGCAACCGGTAGAAATGACCGGGGAATCCCTCATTAAGAAATAGGTTAAAAAGCAAGAAAATCTTTGCATTTTGCCACGAAAATCACTAAAATAGATAGTGGCAATACTCTTAAGTAATTAAGAGGCTAATCAACTTTAAAGGAGAGAACAATATGCCATACATTACAGACGTTTATGCTCGTGAAGTCCTCGACTCTCGCGGTAACCCAACCATCGAAGTAGATGTTTACACTGAAAGTGGTGCCTTCGGTCGTGGGATGGTTCCATCAGGTGCGTCAACTGGTGAATATGAAGCAGTTGAATTGCGTGATGGCGACAAATCACGTTACTTAGGTAAAGGGGTTTCTAAAGCAGTTGACAACGTGAACAACGTCATCGCTGACGCTTTGTTAGGCTACGATGTTTTAGAACAAAACGCCATCGACAAATTGATGATTGAATTAGACGGGACTCCTAACAAAGGGAAACTCGGTGCTAATGCAATCTTAGGTGTATCGATTGCTGTTGCTCGCGCTGCTGCTGACTACTTAAACGTTCCACTTTACAAATACTTAGGTGGCTTCAATACGAAAGTATTACCAACACCAATGATGAACATTGTCAATGGTGGTTCTCACTCTGACGCGCCAATCGCTTTCCAAGAGTTCATGATCTTGCCAGTAGGCGCACCAAGCTTCAAAGAAGCACTTCGTTGGGGGGCAGAAATCTTCCACGAATTGAAATCTATCTTACACAAACGTGGTTTAGTAACTGCTGTTGGTGACGAAGGTGGTTTCGCTCCTAACTTTGAAGGGACTGAAGATGGCGTAGAAACTATCTTAGAAGCTATCAAGAACGTTGGTTTGGAACCAGGTAAAGATGTATTCTTAGGTTTCGACTGTGCAGCTTCTGAATTCTACGAAGATGGCGTATACGACTACACTAAGTTCGAAGGCGACAAAGGTGCAAAACGTACTTCTGCTGAACAAGTAGACTACTTGGAAGAATTGGTTAACAAATACCCAATCATCACCATTGAAGACGGTATGGACGAAAACGACTGGGATGGTTGGAAATTATTGACTGACCGTTTAGGTTCTAAAGTTCAATTAGTAGGTGACGACTTGTTCGTAACTAACACTGCTAAATTGTCTGAAGGGATCGAAAAAGGGATTGGTAACTCAATCTTAATCAAGGTTAACCAAATCGGTACCTTGACTGAGACCTTCGATGCAATCGAAATGGCTCAAAAAGCTGGTTACACTGCAGTAGTATCTCACCGTTCAGGTGAAACTGAAGACTCAACCATCTCTGATATCGCTGTAGCAACTAACGCTGGCCAAATCAAGACTGGTTCATTGTCACGTACTGACCGTATCGCTAAGTACAACCAATTGCTCCGTATCGAAGACGAATTAGGCGAAGTAGCTCGCTACGACGGCTTGAAGTCTTTCTACAACTTAGGTAAATAATTCTTAAGTAAGCTTGAGACTAGGGCGTATGTCCTAGTCTCTTTTTTGTTGACTTAGGGATTGGCGACTCACTAGATAGAGGACAAGCAAGCAGCCAGCTCCAGACCTAGTGTCTGAAACTGGCTGCTTAAGTGCTTAGTTGTAGTAGTAAGAAGTGTTGTAGTTGTAGTCGTATTGATTGTAATGACCGTAGTTATAGTCATAATCATTGCTGTAGTAATAGTTGTAATTGTAATCATAGTTATAATCGTAGTTTTGACTATAGTCATAGCTGTAATCGTAGTTGTTGTCATGACTACTATTGTTGGAAGGTGCGTCTTCTGAATGGCTTTCGCTTGATTGGTAATCGTATGATTCTAGCTCATCGTCTTCGAAAACTGGACGTGGTTGGGAGACAGCGGGTGGAAGAGTTGCGGTAGTCATTACTTGACTGTCTTCAGGAGCCACAACAATAGGATCGAGTGGCTTGTAACCATTGGCCATCGTGTTTTTTGGTTTGGTCTCTTGGTTAGAGAAGCGAGGAACAAAACCTGGTAAGCCTTGGCTTGGTCTTGGTGGTAAAGTGGCAGTCGTCATCACTTGGTTGTCCAGGGGGTCTAAGACTAATGGGGGGAGTGCGCTAGCTTGGACATTAGCAGTAGCCAAAGCACAAGCAGCAAGAGTTGATAGCCCTAAAAAGCTAATAAGGGATTTTTTCATAGGATTCTCTCCTTTATATTTTGATGGACTGAGTATAGCATGATTGAAATCTATTGTAAACGTAAAAACTAAAGAAAATAATAAAATAGAAAACCTAATATATGTATATAAACAATAAAAATAGCAAGGTTTAAAAAGGTAGTTTTTGATACCTGAAGGATTGTAAAACTTGAATATCTCGAATTTTAAGTATAAAACTAATTATTAGAATTCAATGTGTAGGTATTTTATTTTAAATATAACCGATACAATATTTAGTCGTACGTTTTTCTAAGGATTTACTTTATAAAATAGCGGTACAATCTAGTTCTTTACTTGTGCAAAATAGCTGATAATTGTGTAAAATAGAAGTGGCGAGAAGTGATGAGGTCAGAGGAGCGCGAATAAGTGTGAGCGGAATAGGAGTACTATATTTTCTGATTATTGTAGTTGCCAATGCCGTAGGTAGCGTGTCGGGTATGGGCGGTGGTGTCATTATCAAACCGGTTTTGGACTTTGTAGGCCATGATTCGGTAGTGGCTATCTCTTTTTATTCGACGGTGGCAGTCTTTACTATGTCTTTGGTATCGACCATACGTCAAGTTCAAGCGGGACGTAAAATCCAGTGGCAGCAAGTAGCCTATCTGGCTTTAGGGTCAGTTTTGGGCGGCTACCTGGGTAATCAAACTTTTGAGTTTTTGCTTAAAAGAGTAGCGCAGGCCAGTCAGGTTACCCTGATTCAAATCGCAGTAACAGTGGTGCTATTAGTTTTTGCCATGGTTTACACGCGCTACGAAAATTTACATTGGTCCAAGCAAGGGGCACTCTGGTATAGTGCTGTAGGTTTATGTTTGGGATTTTTTGCCAGTCTATTAGGAATCGGCGGAGGACCTATTAATGTTTCCTTGCTTATGCTTGTTTTCGCTATGCCAATCAAGGAAGCAACCGTCTATTCTATTGCTACTATTTTTTGTTCCCAGTTAACCAAGTTGGTGACCATTGCCTGGGGGGCAGGTTTTGCTCGTTATGACCTATCGATTTTGGCATATATCGTACCAGCGGCTATCGTGGGTGGCTTACTAGGAGCACGGATGTCACGACTTCTATCCGATCAAGCTGTTCGCCGGGTCTTTCAATGGGTGGTCTTGCTAGTCATAGGGATTAATCTCTATAATGCCTTTCAATTATGGCATTAGGAGTTGTTAGCTTGCCTAATATGTGGTATTATAAGGGGTAGAGATTTTCGAAAAAGGAGGAAGTACCTTGTCAGAAGTATTGACTGTTGCCTTAGTCATCGTATCAATTATTCTAATTATGTTGGTCATTATGCAACCATCTAAAAGTAATGCAGCAAGCTCATTGTCAGGTGGTAGTGCCGAGAACCAAATGAGTAAGACCAAGGCCCGTGGTTTTGAGGCTTTTCTCATTCGCTCAACCGTGGTGTTTGGCGTCTTGTTCTTTGTGTTAGCCTTAGCACTTGCTTATTTCTCTTCTAAATAAGTTGCTTAAGTTTTAGATCTCTGACCTTAGACTCAGAGGTCTTTTTTCTTGAAAAGGAGGAATGATTATGCCCCTCTCTAAGGGTGCCTATTATATAGAAGCTCCGGGAGCTAGGCTTGGTATCATTCTCTGCCACGCCTACACAGGCAGCACGGCTGATGTAAGGCCTCAGGCTGGGCTACTGAATCGTCAAGGCTATGGCGTACTCTGTCCCCTATTTACAGGGCATGGGACGACAGATATCCAAGATATCTTGAATGCTGGACCTGAAATCTGGTGGCAAGACTTACAAGAGGCTCTAGCCTTTATGAAAGAACGCTACGAAAAAGTCCTGGTCTTCGGCCTATCTATGGGTGGAGTTATGGCCATGCGCGCCCTATGTGAGGCGGATAGTCAACTTCTTGGTGGGGGCGTCTTTAATTCGCCAGTAATTAGTCGGGATGGCCTACATTTAGAAAATCGCTTCATTGCCTTTGCCCGCTACTTGGCAGAAAAGCGAGGTGATTTGCCTGACTATTTACAAACAGAAGAAGCAGTTCGGACTGCCCACCGGCAACAGGTAGCGGACATTCAGTCTTTCGCTCGTGGTTTTGAAGACCAACTCGCTTCGATTGAACTACCTATTTACATTGTTCAATCGGCCCAAGATGAATTAGTAGACCCAGAGGCGGTCTATGACTTATTGGAGGCGCTGGAATCAGCTAAAATCACTTTCCACTGGTGTGAAGAGAACACCCATGTTATTACCACTAACCGCAATCGGTCAGACTTCGAAGCTAGCCTATTGCAATTTATCCAAGCATTTGATAACTAAAAAAATTTAATTTAAAACAAAGGAGGTGCATGAGACGCTATGAGTGCACTCACAAGCATTGAAAAAAGAATTTTATCCTATTTGAAGGATCAAGAAGCGGGGGCAACCGTGACGAGCCAATCCTTGGCCAAAGCCCTCAATTACGGCGGTACTAAGATGTATAAGAAACTGGTGCGTGCCATTAATTATTTAGAAAATATCGGAGAGTTAGAGCAGACCAAACGAGGTCATTATCGACTTAACTCCAAGGCTACCAGGACAGTAGTGGGAACCTATCGAGCCAATGCCCAAGGTTTTGGTTTTGTCACCTATGCCGAAGACCAACCTGATTTCTTCGTTCCTCGAGGCCGCGCCCTGAACGCCATGCAAGGGGACACGGTAGAAGTAGAAGTCCTGAAATTGGCTAATCCTCAAACTGGTAAAGGCTCTGAAGTTCAAGTCTTGCGCGTAATTGAACGCGCAGTGAGCCAGTTGGTTGGAGAATTCGTCGCTTACCCAAGCCAAGTTCGTCAGGAACGTCAGGCTCTGGGCTATGTCTTACCACAAGGTGATTACAGTGATGCCGTCCGGGTTGAAATCGATCCAGCTGGGATTCAGCCTGCTGACCATTCTATTTGTATCGTTAAGATCAGTCAGTATCCGACAGCAGAAGCGCCTCACATTTTACGAGGCCTAGTAGCTAAGGAAATTGGTCACCGGGATGAGCCCGGTGTGGATATCTTATCCGTTCTCTATCAATTCGGAATTCCTCATGAATTCCCAGAGGCAGTGAAAGAAGCGGCTGAGGCAGTGCCTCAGACCTTATCAGCTCAGGACCTTGCCAATCGGGAAGATTTGCGACAAGAGGTCATTCTGACGATTGACGGGGCAGATGCCAAGGACTTAGATGATGCCATCTCGCTTGACCGCCTAGAGAATGGCGATTATGTCCTAGGTGTTCATATTGCTGACGTATCCTATTATGTAGAAGAGGGGTCTGCCTTAGATTTGGAAGCTTACCAGCGCGGAACTTCTGTCTATTTAACTGACCGAGTCGTGCCAATGTTGCCACAGCGCTTGTCCAATGGGATTTGTTCCCTGCATCCTCATGAAGATCGCTTGACCCTATCTTGTCAAATGGTCATAGATAGCCAGGGACAGGTTAAATCCCATCGTATCTTCCGCTCAGTTATCCATTCTTCTTACCGCATGACCTATGATGATGTCAATGCTATCTTAGAAGGGGATGAGGCACTGCGTCAAAAATATGCGCCAATCGTGGATCTTTTAGAAGATATGAGCCAGCTCCATCATCTGCTCGAAGCCAAACGAATTAAGCGAGGTGCGCTGGATTTTGATGCGCCAGAAGCCAAGGTCTTGGTCGATAACCAAGGTCATCCGCTGGATATTCAATTGCGGGAACGTGGCTTAGCTGAACGTTTGATTGAATCCTTTATGTTGGCAGCTAATGAGACGGTGGCTAAACACTATATGACTCGCGACTATCCTATGATTTATCGGGTCCATGAGCAACCTGATTCAGAACGTATGCAACGATTCGCTGAGTTCATTACCGCTTTTGGTATTGTCCTCAGAGGTAAGGTAGAAACGATTGCGCCTAAGCAACTGCAACAAGCTCTTAAGCAAGTTGATGGGCAAGACTTTGAACAGGCTGTTTCCACTATGATGTTGCGTTCTATGAAACAAGCCCGCTATAGTGAAGAAGCCCTTGGTCACTATGGGTTAGCAACGGCTGAGTATACCCACTTTACTTCGCCTATCCGGCGCTATCCAGATCTGATTGTTCATCGCCTTATTCATCGTTATCTGGATAAGAAACCAAGTCATCAGGATAAGGCTCGTATTTTTGACCAGTTGCCAGGCATTGCTGACCAAAGTTCTAAAATGGAGCGTCGAGCAATTGATGCCGAGCGTGATGTGACTGCTATGAAGAAAGCTGAATACATGCTAGATAAAATCGGGCAAGAATTTGAAGGAGTCATCTCTTCGGTGACCTCATTTGGTATCTTTGTTGCCTTACCTAACACAGTTGAAGGTTTGATTAGTCTTAAGGACTTGACGGGCGACTACTATGAGTTCGATCAGGCCCATCTATTGCTAGTAGGGCAAAGAACAGGTCGAATCTTCCGGATTGGTCAGAAGGTTAAAGTACGTTTGGAAGCTGTGAATGTTGGCGAACGAGAAATTGATTTTAGCTTGCTTGAAGCTGAACCAGTGACTGGCTTAGATGTAGACTTAGTCCTACAACGTAGCAAACAAGCTAAGGTTGCTAATAAGTCGGCGAAAGGCAAGCATCAAGACAGACAGCGCAAAGACGAGTCAGCTAGAGCTTCCGCTAAGAAGAAGCGTGTGACTAAAGAAGGCAAGGCATCTGGCAATAAGGCTGGAGCAGGCAAGTCCAAGGGCTCAAAAGCCAATAAAGGTCGTCAAGAGGACAAGGGCAAAGCCAAATCTAAGTCTGCTAGCAAGCGTCATCGCAAGGAACTGTCTGAGCATCAAAGCAAGGATAGCCGTCAGGCTAAGAAGCAGTCTTTTGCAAGTGACAAGGCTAGCAAAAAATCAGCTAAGTCTACGGAAAGTAAATTTAAGCAATTTAAGATTAAACGCAAGCAACCTCAGGCTAACCGCCTAGGTTAGCTCCTGCGGAAAAGAGGTGACTGATGTCGCAAGATAAGCCTTTAGCTCAGAATCGCAAGGCGCGTCATGATTATGAGATTCTTGAAACCTATGAAGCGGGTATGGTCTTAACCGGGACAGAGATTAAGTCCATTCGCAAGGGCAAGATGAACCTTAAGGATGGCTTTATCTCCATTCGTGATGGGGAGGCTTGGCTTAAGCAGGTCCATATCAGCCCCTACGATCATGGTAATATTTTTAACCATGACCCAGAGCGGGATCGTAAGCTCTTGCTTCATAAGAAAGAGATTCAGACTCTACATCGCGAAGTCCAACAAAACCGGATGACCCTGGTACCACTGAAGGTTTATCTGGTAAGGGGCCGGGCCAAATTACTCTTTGGCCTTGCGCGTGGTAAGAACAAGTATGATAAGCGTCATGCCCTCAAGGATCAACAGGCCAAACGGGATATTGACCGCGCCCTTAAAATCAGATAAGCAACTGGGACCATGGGTCCCAGTTTTTTTGTGCCCATTGTCTTGTAAAGAGCTAGGTCGATAAGCTTTTATGTAAAAAAATGGTTACCATACTTTCCTATTAAGAGGGGATTGTGGTAGAATAAGATTGATAGAGTCTGCCTCGCTCAGGAGGCAACTAGATAGAGAAAGGAAGTTATTAATCAATGATTTTTAAAGTAACATATCAACCCAATACCCAACAAGTTCCTACTCGGGAAAATACCCAAACCCTTTATGTAGAAGCTGCTAGCAAAGGGGAAGCACGGGAATTGATTGCTAAGTATACACCATACAATGTGGAGTTCGTCCAAGAATTATCACCTGCTCATTTAGCTTATGAGCAAGAGTCCAACCCGGACTTCGAAGTGTCGGTGTTCTAGTATGGCAGTTAATTTAAAGAATAACGAAACCGGCGTCTTCGCCCTAGGGGGCTTAGGCGAAATCGGGAAGAACATGTATGGTGTACAGTTCCAAGACGAAATCATCTTACTAGATTGTGGGGTTATGTTCCCGGAAGATGATTTGCTAGGGATTGATTACGTAATTCCTGATTTTTCTTACATTATGCAAAACCAGAGTAAGGTCAAAGCCCTGATTATTAGTCACGGTCACGAAGACCACATCGGGGGTATTCCCTTCCTCCTGCAACAAATCAATGTGCCTATCTATGCCGGTAAACTAGCGGCTTCGCTGATTCGCAATAAGTTGCAAGAACGCGGACTTCTGCGTCAAGCTGAAATTCACGAAATTGATGAAGATGCGGTCATCCGTTTCCGCAAGACAACGGTAAGTTTCTATTTAACAACCCACAGTATTCCTGAAGCCTACGGGGTGGTCGTTAAGACACCTCCAGGCAATATCGTCTTTACAGGTGACTATAAGTTCGACTTCACTCCTGTAGGTAAGCCAGCAGACTTACACCGCATGGCTAAAATCGGGGAAGAGGGCGTCTTAGTCCTTTTAGGGGATTCCACAAACTCAGAAATTCCAACCTTTACCAAGTCGGAACAAGTGGTGGGACAATCTATTAAAAACATTATTCAGAAGGTAGAAGGCCGGGTTATCTTTGCAACCTTCGCTTCTAACGTTTCGCGTCTCCAACAAGTGGTCGAAACGGCCCAAGAAACAGGGCGTAAGATTGCTGTCTTCGGTCGTAGTATGGAATCGGCTATTAAGACAGGGCGGGAACTAGGCTATATCAAAGATGATGATGAGCTCTTTGTAGAGCAACGTGATCTCAACCGGGTGCCGGCTGAGCAACTCATCATTCTCTGTACCGGTTCACAAGGGGAACCGATGGCGGCCCTAAGTCGTATCGCCAACGGGACTCACCGTCAAATTCAAGTTCAACCTAACGATACAGTCATCTTCTCAAGTTCACCAATTCCTGGTAATACCATGAGTGTTAACCGAGTGATCAACCAACTCTGTGAAGTTGGGGCCCATGTGATTCATGGTAAGGTTAACAACATCCACACATCTGGTCACGGTGGTCAGCAAGAGCAATTACTGATGATGCGCCTCATGAAGCCTAAGTACTTTATGCCAGTCCACGGTGAATTCCGTATGCAAAGTATTCAAGCTGGCCTAGCCCAACAAACAGGGATTCCTAAGGAAAACTGCTTTGTTATGGAAAATGGTCAGATGCTAGCCGTAACCGCTGATAGTGCTCGGATTGCGGGCAAGTTTACGGCAAATAGCATCTATGTGGATGGGAGCGGCATTGGCGATATCGGACATGTCGTGATCCGCGACCGTCGTAACCTATCAGAAGATGGTTTAGTGGTGATTTCTGCCACTTTAGACTATGAAAACAAGCAGTTGGTTAGCGGACCTGACATTATGTCGCGTGGTTTTATCTACATGCGAGAGTCCAGCGACCTAATTCACTCCTTGCAGTCTAGCCTCAAGTCAGCCATTAACCGTGGCCTTAACGAAAATGGCAATAACGTGAGCGAACGCCTGATTCGCGAAATGATTATGGACACTATCGTGCCTCTAATTTATGAACGGACCGAACGTTCTCCAATGATTATGCCGGTCTTGTTGGACATCAATAAGGGTGTCCGCCGTCGAAAACAGCGAACCGAACAAGACTAAGCAAAGTCTAGACAGATAAGCTTATTAGAAAAGAGGAATGTTTATGTCACGTATTGAAAAAGTAAGAGCTCAGCTCGCTGCACAAGGATTAGATGCCTTGGTAGTGACTAACTTAAAAAATATTCGCTACTTAGCTAATTTTACAGGGACGACTGCGGCCTTGGTTATTACATCAGATCAAGCCATTTTCGTAACTGATTTCCGTTATGTGCAGCAAGCAAGTAAGCAAGCACCAGATTTTACCTTGTTACAAAACAAGAAGGAAATCTTCGCTGAAATTAATGACTTCTTAGTTGCTAATCAGATTCAAAAAGTCGGGATTGAAGCGGATGAAATGAACGTTTCTACTTATCTTCGCATTAAGGATTTTTTTGGTCCAGAAGTGGTACCAACTCAGGGCTTAATTGAGAAAATCCGCGAAATTAAGGACGCAGATGAATTGGCAACCATGAAGAAGGCCTGCGAAATTACGGACCAAGCCTTCAGTCATATTCTGACTTTCATTAAGCCTGGTGTCACTGAGATTGAGGTGGCTAACGAATTAGAACGTTACCTCAAAACCTTAGGAGCTAGTGCCATGTCCTTTGATACCATTGTAGCCAGCGGCTTACGTTCAGCAATGCCTCACGGGGTGGCTTCCGATAAGGTTATTGAAGAAGGCGATGTAGTCACCTTAGACTTCGGTTGCTACTATCAAGGCTATTCTTCCGACATGACCCGTACCATTGCGGTTGGTTCAATCGATCCAAAACTGGAAGAAATTTACCATATTGTGTTGGAGGCCCATAACTTGGTTAACCAAAAGGCTAAAGCCGGTATGACCGGGGCTGAATTGGATGCTATCGCGCGTGACTACATCAGTGAAAAAGGTTATGGCCAATACTTCGGCCATAGTTTGGGTCACGGTGTTGGTTTGGACATTCATGAAGCGCCAGGCGTTAATGCCAAAAATGACCAACCAGTGGAAGTTGGTATGGTCATTACCAATGAGCCCGGTATTTATATCGAAGGCTTAGGTGGTGTGCGGATTGAAGACGACTTAGTAGTTCATCCAGACCATGTAGAATTGCTCAACCGCAGTCCAAAAGAATTGATTATTTTAGAAGTTTAAACCTAAAAAGGAGGAAGCCCAGATGACCCAAGAAAACAGTCATTTTGAACCACAAACGGTGGCACCCTTAGGGGAAATTAACATCACTACTGGTGTCCTTGAAGCTATTGCAGCTAAAGCTGTAAGTGAAGTAGAAGGTGTCTACCAACTCCACAAGTCTTTCCAAACAGAGGTAGGTGGATTCTTTGGTATGAATCCTGATCGGGTTGGTGCTCGTGTTCGCCGCGACGATTCAGAAATTGCCATTGATGTTAAAATCGACCTTAAATACGGCTATTCTGTACCTGAAGTTGCCATGAAGGTTCAACAAAAAGTTAAGGAACAAATCTTCTTCATGACGGATTTAGTTGTTCAAGAAGTCAATGTCCATGTCGCTAGCATCCAAACGGAAGCTAGTCAGCCTGTGGATTATCTCCACTTAGATGAAACTGATGGTGAGTAGTGTGACCAAGATGAGTAATCGACACCAAGTTCGGGAGAAGGCTGTTCAGACCATCTTCCAACTTATCCGGCCTCAAGTGCCCGTAAGCTTAGACCAAGCTTGTGCCTTCGCTCTTGAAGCAGGTAACGACCCTGAAGCTGGCTTTGAAGGCTCTGATGCCTACTTGGACCGCCTGGTTCAGGGTGTCAACCAAACAGCTGAGGAGCTAGACCAACGTATTAGTCACTATCTATCTGAAGACTGGACTTTGGATCGCTTAGCGCGGATTGACCTAGCTATTTTGCGACTTGCCTTCTACGAACTTCTCTATGTGAGTGAGGACGAAGTGCCAAGCAAGGTAGCTGTCAATGAAGCAGTAGAACTAGCTAAGACCTTTAGTGATGACAAATCGAAGCAATTTATTAATGGTGTACTAGCAGGTCTTCTAAAAGACCTTAAGAACTAAACATAAAAAGACCACCAAACTAAGATTTGGTGGTCTTTTTATGTTGTCTCAGAGCTTGGTAGAGGTCGCTAATGAGCGTATCCACCTCATCCATTGGAAGGCCAGAAAAACTCAGGAAGATTTGTTGGTCGAAGCCAGTCTGGGCTTGGATAGAGAAGTCGGCTAACGTCTTAAGGCGAATACCCTCTTGAGCCAGTTGGGCTTGAAAAGGCTGGCTATGGAAAGCAAAACTCGGTTGAATTAATAGGTGGAGACCTGCATCAAGGCCAATTAGTTGGGCTTGGGGATCTTGCTTTTCAATGGCGTGAATCAGCCTATCACGCTTGCGTTTGTAGAAGCTCCGGGCTCGATTAAGATGGCGTTCTAAGTGACCTTGCTGGATAAAATCGTGAATAGCATACTGAGAGATGGTATTCAAGTTGACTGCAAATTGCTTTTCCTTCTGATAGAAAAGAGATAGAAGGGTTGCTGGCAATACCATATAGCTGATGCGGAGGCCAGGACTGAGAATGCGGGACAGGCTGCCCATATAGATTACTTGATTTCCTTGGTCTAATTGTGCCAGAGAGGGGACAGGTCGGCCAGTATATTTAAATTGGCTATCGTAGTCATCTTCAATAATCCAGCGATTAGGACTCTGCCTAGCCCAGTCTAAGATAGCTTGGCGACGGGGTAGAGGCATAACTGATCCGGTCGGAAATTGATGGGTAGGAGTGACGCTAAGGATGTCTAACTGGTCCAGTGGCGCTTCTTCGATAGCTAGCCCTAGTTGATCAAGTGGGCAGGCTTGAACCTGCCAGCCCATTTCTTTCAAAAATGGTAGCTGAGCGTGGTAGCCGGGATCTTCAATCCCAATTCGACGCTTAGGGGAAAGGAGTTGGACTAAAATCTGAAAGAGGGCCTGAGCATTAGGGCCTAGGATGAGTTGGTCTGGTTGACATGGAACGCCACGTTCATTGGCTAGATAGCTTGCCAAACTACTTCTAAGTGGCGCTAAGCCTTGAACAGAACTAGGCCCAAGCAAGTCAGGGGACTGTGAGTCAAATCGCTGAGTATAAAGTCTACGGAAAATTTCAAAGGGGAAGAGACTGGGGTCGGTTTCGGCCTTGGTTAAGTCATAGCGCCAACTAGGGCTAGGACTAGTGGTTAGGCTGGCTTGTTCCGAGGTCAGTTGGACTTGGAAACGCACATCGGCTACGAAGTAACCTTGACGTGGTCTGGTTTCTAGGTAGCCTTCGAGGCTTAATTGGTCGTAGGCATTAATGACGGTATTGAGGCTGATGCCTAAATCCTTGGCCAATTGGCGCTTGCTTGGGAGCTTTTGATGGGCAACTAAGTGGCCGGAATGGATTTGATTTTTAATAGCTTGATAAAGTTGACTATAGAGCGCTTCTTTCTTGTTTGAGTCGAGATGAATAAGCATAGAGTCCTCCAAGTGGTACTAGTCATTTGTAAGAAACTGGCACTATTAATGGTACCAGAAATAGGGTATGATAACAAGCAGAGGGAGGGAATTGAATGGCAAGTATTTTGGTAGTGAATGATATTCCTGGCACAGGCCAGGTGGCTGGTTTAACGAATTTGGCTGTATTGAATGCAGCTGGTTACGAGGTGACCCTCCTGCCTACAGTTTACTTAACCCACCATACCGGACGTTGGCCAGTCTACCGCGAGAGTTTGGATGCAGCCTTTTCCGCCTCTTTAATGGCTTGGCGACAGGTCAAGTTCCAGGCTATTGTGACCGGATATTTTGGCAATGCCAACCAGATTCACCAATTTGTTAACTGGTATAAACACTACCAAGCTGACACCTTTTTGGTGGTGGACCCCATCATGGGAGATCGTGGTCAGCTTTATACTGGGCTGGATCAGAATTATGTTGCGGCTATGCAAGAACTGGTTGCCTTAGCCGATTATGCCCTGCCGAATTTGACGGAGGCCTATCTCTTGGCTGGTCTAGATGCTGAGTTAGTTAAAACTCAGGAAGATAAGCAAGCTCTAGAGACTTTGGCTAATCTTGAATATAAGCAAAAGTCTTGGGTCATCACAGGGATTGAAGTGGATGACAAGATTGGGGTGGCTTTTGAGTCTAATCAAGAGGCTTGGACTCAGCGCCAAAATTGCCATTTGTTTGGCACGGGGGACTTCTTCACATCTTGTTTCCTGGCCTGCCAGGTAGGTGGCTTATCTCTAGAAGCGACATGCCAATGGTGTGTTGATTTAGTTGGACGGGCCGTAGAAAACCAAGGATTAGACCGAGCTCTAAGTCGCCAGGAGCTTTATTATCAGCCTTATTTACCTTTTATCAGCAAAACCTTAAGAAAAGAGGACTCATTATGAATCAAACAAAAACAGCCTTTCACCGTCGCTTAGTAGGCTATATCGAAATTGGGTTATTCGCAGCACTTATCGTTCTTGCGATTACTTATTTAAAAATCCAGATGCCGGGTAGAACTATGGTTCATGTCGGCAATGCCTTAGTTGTTTTGTCCGTCTTACTACTAGGCTTCAAGCGTGGTTCTATTGCTTCCTTTTTAGGTCTTTTCATCTTCGATGTGTTCAATGGCTTTGCTGCTTCTGTCGCCTTTACGCTTTTGGAAGCCGGCCTGGTTCTTGTCACGGTTAATGCAGTCTACACCTATGTATTTAAGAAACGTGACACGCGCTTTAACCTTGTTGCGGTTTCCGTTGTGGCTGGTTTAGTCAAGATTGTCAGTCGGCCAGTCTCCATTGTGGCGCAACAATTGGTTTTAGGATCTAGTTGGAATGCGGCCATGGCAAGAGTAGTCGAGAAGATGCCCGCCACCTTCTTCACTGCCATCGTAACGGCTATTTTAGTAGGGATTCTCTACTATCCAATGAAGCGTGTGATTGAACGTTTCCATCCAATTGGCGAATAGTGATTATGCTGAAGCTGGTTTTA
This sequence comes from Abiotrophia sp., assembly GCF_057275535.1. Classification (NCBI taxonomy): domain Bacteria; kingdom Bacillati; phylum Bacillota; class Bacilli; order Lactobacillales; family Aerococcaceae; genus Abiotrophia; species Abiotrophia sp. Next base: position 260,791 of record NZ_DBHIRJ010000001.1, on the reverse strand, counting down.
CCAGCTTCTTTTTTCTTGTTTAAATAAATGCACAAAAATCACAAAAGAAAGCGCATGAATTGCGTCTCAAGGCAAATAACGGTAGAATAAAGGAGACTATAAGGAAGGAATAGGTGACGATATGCCAGTATTAGAAATCAAGGATTTACATGTGGCCATTGAAGGCAAGGAAATCCTTAAAGGGGTTAACTTGACCCTCAAAACAGGAGAAATTCATGCGGTTATGGGACCAAACGGGACTGGGAAGTCCACCCTAGCGGCGGCCATTATGGGTAACCCTGCCTATCAAGTAACCCAAGGTGAGATTCTCTTAGATGGTGAAGATGTCTTGGAGATGGAAGTAGATGAGCGTGCCCGTGCTGGTCTTTTCTTGGCGGTGCAATATCCAAGCGAGATTCCAGGCGTTACCAACGCTGAGTTTATGCGCGCAGCTATTAACTCTCGGCGGGATGATAATAACAAGATGGGCGTCCGCGAATTCATCAAGAAATTGGATGAGAAGATGGCTCTCTTAGATATGCCAGAAGAAATGGCCGAACGCTATCTCAACGAAGGCTTTTCAGGTGGGGAGAAGAAACGTAATGAAATCCTACAATGCCTCATGATTGAACCTAGCTTTGCTATTTTGGATGAAATCGACTCTGGTCTCGATATTGATGCCCTTAAGGTGGTATCAAAGGGCGTCAACGCCATGCGGGGTGAAGGTTTTGGTTCCCTGATTATCACCCACTATCAAAGATTACTCAATTACATCACGCCCGATGTGGTCCACATTATGATGGAAGGGCGCGTGGTAATGACAGGCGATGCCGAATTAGCTAAACGCTTGGAGGCGGAAGGTTATAAGGGTATTAGTGAAGAATTAGGTCTTCACTACGACGAGAAAGCCTAGGTGATAGCATGACTAGCAAACATTATTTAGACCAGATGCAGGCTTTGGCTACTTTTGCCACCCTGCCTGACTGGTTCCGCGCTATTCAAAATCAAGCACATTCAGTCTGGCAGGATTTGCAGTTACCAGTGATTGAGCGGGTTAAGTATCATCGTTGGCCCCTCCTATCCCAAGAAGTAGTAGCGCCACAGACCTTAGAGGAACCGCTACTCTATGGTCTAGATGCAGCTTTAGCTGAGCAAGACCACCTGAGTGGGCAGATTGTGCATGTGGGTAATCATACTCTAGTGGAAAGTTTGGATCAAGACCTAGTCGATCAAGGGATAATCGTGACAGATTTGTTCCAGGCTCTTGCAGATTATCCTGATCTAGTTAAGGAACATCTCTTTTCGGTGATTGGTGCCCATGAAGACCAAATTGAAGCTTATCATACGGCATTCATGAATGGAGGGCTCTTCATCTATGTACCAAGAAATGTAGCTGTGACTTTGCCGCTTGAAGCTCTCTTGGTTCAAGACAGTCGCTATGATCAAGCCTTCAATAAACATGTACTGATTGTGCTTGAACAGGGGGCAAGTTTAGATTATGTGGAGCGCTTAGAAACTTATGGTGATAAACCAAACTCTGCCACCTATTTTGTTGAAGTGGTAGTTAAGGATGGCGCACAGATTAAGTATTCAGCTGTCGATACCCTAGGGGCCAAAAGCCATGCCTATATTAAGCGTTACGCCCAAACGGCACGCGACGCCAAAATTGATTGGGCCATCGGTGAACTTAATGACGGTAATGTCATCTTAGACTTAGACACCTACCTCAATGGTGATGGTTCTGAATCTCAAGTGCAGATTGTCGGTATTTCAACTGGCAAGCAAATCCAGGGCATTGATTCTAAGGTGGTCAACCGCGGTAATCATTCTGTCGGGAATATTCTGCAACATGGGGTTATCTTGGACCGGGCAACCTTGACCTTCAACGGGATTGGATTGATTGAAAAATACGCCAAGGGTGCTGACGCTCAGCAGGAAAGCCGAGTGCTCATGTTATCTGAGAAGGCTCGAGGCGATGCCAACCCTATCCTTTTAATTGAAGAATTTGAAGTGACTGCAGGACACGCGGCTTCTGTAGGTCAAGTAGATGAAGAACAACTCTATTACCTGATGAGCCGAGGCTTAAGCCGAGAAGCTGCTGAGTACTTAGTAGTACGAGGTTTTCTAGGCCCAGTTATTGTGCAAATGCCTTCGGCTGAAATTAGACGCCGGTTAGTAGAAATTATAGACCGTAAATTAAGTGGGTTAGAAGGTGGCCAGGAAGGCTAAACCTATTAAACACGGAAGGAGATTGTAAGATGCCAGCAGAGATTACTAGCCCATCGCCATGGGCTAAGGACTTTCCCATTCTCAAGCAAAAGGTCCATGGTCAAGACTTGATTTATTTTGATAATGCGGCGACCAGTCAGAAGCCACAGCTTGTCTTGGATCGCTTGGCTGATTACTATCTCCAAGACAATGCCAATATCCATCGTGGGGTCCATAGCCTGGCCAACCGAGCCACTCACGACTATGAAGCAGCCCGCCAGAGAGTAGCTGACTTCATGGGTGCCAAGCCGCAAGAAATTATTTTTACCAGTGGGACTACTGCGAGTTTGAATTTTTTGGCAGACCGTTGGATAGGACCAAGTTTACAGCCAGGAGACCAAGTTGGAGTGACCTACCTAGAACATCATTCCAATCTAGTGCCTTGGCAAGCCCTAGCTCAAGAGAAGGGGGCCGCACTCCAGTATCTCCCCTTGACGGAGGATCACCACTTGGATTTAGTGGCCCTGGAAGCTAGTGACTGGTCCAAGCTCAAGGTCATTACCATCCATCATGTCTCCAATGTCTTGGGCATTTCTCAGGACTTGACTACTTTAACAGCCTGGGCTAAACCACGAGGCATTAAGGTCATTGTTGATGGTGCTCAGGCGGTTGCCCATTTGCCAGTAGATGTGGAAAGCCTAGGAGTCGATGCCTACTGTTGGAGTGGTCATAAGCTCTACGGTCCGACTGGAATTGGCATTTGCTACCTCAAGCAAGAACATCATGACACTTGCCGGCCATTTTTCTATGGCGGTGAAATGGTCCATCAAGTAGGAGATTACCAAACAGACTATGCAGTCGCCCCACAGAAATTCGAAGGGGGAACGCCGCCTATTGCTCAAGCTATTGGTTTGGCAGCTGCCATTGAATGGTTGTCTGCTATCGGATGGCAAGCGATTGAAACCCATGAGAGTCATCTGATGCTAGAACTAGTAAGAGGCTTACAGGCCATTCCAGGTCTGGAAGTCTATGGCCATGGGCATGGTATTGTGACCTTCAATATTGCGGGTGTCCATCCCCATGATGCGGCGACAGCTTATGACTTAGAGGGCATTGCCCTGCGAGCAGGCCACCATTGTGCCCAGCCTTTAATGCGCCGCTTAGGTCAGGCAGCGACTCTGCGGGCCAGTGTGGCACTCTATAATGATGCGCAAGAAGTCGCACGTTTTATCGAAGTTACCAAAGCAGTGAAGGAGTTTTTCTGTCCATGAGTTTAAATCAATTAAATCTACTCTATCGCCAAGTCATTTTGGACCATGGGCAACATCCCCGTCATTTTGGTAAGTTAGACCATGCCAGTCAGGAAGTGGAACTATTCAATCCTACTTGTGGTGATGCCATTGTCTTGTCCTTAAAAATTGAAGATGACCGCATCCTTGATTTGGCCTTTAGTGGCCAAGGTTGTACCATTAGTATGGCTTCTGCCAGTATGATGTGCGAGGCTTTGTTGGGCAAACCAAAGGATCAAGCCCTAGCCATGATTGCGACTTTTCAAGCCTTGGTTGGTGGACCAGGACAAGTGGACGACCGTTGGGAGCAAGCGCTAGGTGATGCGGCCCTCTTAGAAGGCGTTAAGGCCTTTCCGGCCCGTTATAAGTGTGCCATTCTGGCCTGGAAAGCCCTAGGGCTGGGATTAGATCAAGACACAAGCTTGGATGAGGGCTTAAGCCGCCATAACCAAGCACAAGAAAGCGAGTGAAGATAATGAGTGACGTACCTGTTGTTAACGACTATGCCTATGGCTTTCACGATGATGCCGAAATTATCTTTTCTACGGGTAAAGGTCTGAACGAAGACGTTATTCGGACTATTTCCAAGGAAAAAGGGGAGCCTGAATGGATGTTAGACTACCGTCTGCGTTCACTTAAGGTCTTCCGTGATAGTAAGTTGCCTGACTGGGGGCCTGACCTGTCAGCACTAGATTTTGATGATATTATATATTACCAGAAGGCCATGGATCGTCCTGCCCGTTCCTGGGATGATGTGCCTGAAGAGATTAAGGAGACCTTTGAACGTATTGGGATTCCCCAGGCTGAACGCGAGTATCTAGCGGGTGCTGCGGTTCAATATGAATCGGAAGCAGTTTACCATAATATGAAGGCCGAGTTTGAAAAATTAGGCATTGTTTTTACTGACACGGACTCTGGTTTACGCGAATACCCAGAGATCTTCAAGGAACATTTTGGGACAGTGGTGCCACCAACCGATAACTTTGAGGCCGCGCTTAATAGTGCTGCTTGGAGTGGGGGGACCTTTATCTATGTTCCAAAAGGGGTCAAGTGTGACATTCCACTTCAAACCTATTTCCGCATTAATAATGAGGGGACAGGACAGTTTGAGCGGACCTTGATTATTGTGGACGAGGGCGCCAGCATCCACTATGTGGAAGGCTGTACGGCACCAACCTACTCGACAGCTTCGCTACATGCAGCCATTGTGGAAATTATTGTCAAAAAAGACGCCTATTGCCGTTATACCACCATTCAAAACTGGTCTAACAACGTCTATAACCTAGTGACCAAGCGGGCCCATGCCCATGCGGGGGCAACTATGGAGTGGATTGATGGAAACTTAGGCGCTCATACAACCATGAAGTATCCAAGTGTCTATCTTCAAGGAGAAGGGGCGCGGGGGACCATGCTTTCCATTGCCTTTGCCGGTAAGAACCAAAAGCAAGACACGGGTGCTAAGATGATTCACAATGCCCCCAACACCTCTAGTTCCATTGTGTCTAAATCCATCGCCAAGGATGGGGGAGAGGTTAACTACCGCGGGCAAGTGACCTTTGCTAAGAATTCCAAGCGTTCCATTTCGCATATTGAATGTGACACCATTATTATGGATCAGGCTTCAAAATCGGATACCATTCCGTTCAACGAGATTCATAATGGCCAAGTCTCCTTGGAACACGAAGCTAAAGTCTCCAAGATTTCGGAGGAACAACTCTTCTACTTGATGAGTCGTGGCCTGTCTGAATCAGAAGCGACGGAAATGATTATCATGGGCTTTGTTGAGCCTTTTACTAAGGAATTACCGATGGAATATGCGGTTGAGCTCAACCGCCTCATTAGTTATGAAATGGAAGGCTCTGTTGGCTAGACAGGGGCTATCAACATAAGTAAAAAACACCCCGTGACTTAGGATGATGCCAAGTCACGGGGTTTCTTATAAATAAAAATCCTCATTGGCTAGCGTGATACTAGCAATGAGGATTTTTAAATAAATTATTTTGGTGTCCAAGTTTTAAGAATTTCTTCTAAGGCATCCATGTCTTTTGGTGCCCCTTCAACCGCTAAGTAGTAGACTGAATCAGGGTCAGACTCAGGGGTGAAGAAAATGAGACGCAAGGTTTTATCCTTAAATTGTGCCTCAACACCGACTACGTCTTTATAGCTAGATGGATAGCCTTTGACTGCACCTAAGGTGAGTTTTTCATGATCGGGCATGGTGGCATAGGTAGCCATGCGGTCGGTCGCAAAAACATAAGGTTTAGGTAATTTACTGAAGACAGGGTGGTTTTCAACCCCTTGATAAGGTTGCATCTTATCCAATGTGACCACCGTAAAAGCGTCTTTAGAAGACCATTGGAGTTGGCTAGATGAGTGTTCTCCAAGTTCATTGAATTTGACAAAGTCTGAAGGAATCGTGAGATAGCCGAGTGTGTCACTACCGACTTTCTGACTTAAATCAAGTTTAGTAGTGGCTTGGCCACTAGATGATTCTTCGGCCAAGACAGTTTGAGGTGCAAGCACGACCAAACTAGCCAAAAGACATAAAAAGGTTAAAAATCGTTTCATTGTGTGGCTCCTCCTTCTTAAGGTTTCTTACTAGACCAGGTTTTAGCAATGTCACCGAATGAGGAAAGGCTCTCTGAATTAGGGCCGTCCATGCCAATTAGGTAGACATAGTTGCTATCATTTTTATCGGTGAAATAGACACTGCCAATAGCACTGGAATCCTTATAGCTAACTAGGTAGTAGCCATCAGGTAGATTGTCGAAACCTGCAGGTCCGGATTGAAAGGTAAGTTCTTTATCAGGTAGGCGATAAACAACTTCTTTCATGATAATCCAAGCTGGAAGAGTTAACTTAGCCAATGACTGAGGCTTACTTTGAATATAATCTGTCGCATTCAGTCTCATTAAGCTAATCGATGTGTTGGTAGATTTATTGACGAATGACAGACCACTAGCGCTTTGGTCACCAGTTTCGTTCGCTTCGTAGCCCTCAGGAAGGGTTAAGTAGCCAACCGTATCGTTGCCGACAACTTGGGTGCCAGCCGTTGCTGTGCTTGAAGTTTGACTAGATGTGCTAGCGTTAGACTCAGCGAGAATGGCAACAGGCTGCCAGAGGGTAGTGGCTAGCAGTCCTAAGGCTACAAGCCGACTGAGTTTTTTGTTCATGAAAATCATCCTTTCATTGTCAGAGGGAGAGCCTCTTAACTTAGGGGGACAAGTTTGTAAGGTTGCCACCTATGCTATTAGTATAGCACTTCTACTAGGGGCATTCAAGAAAGGCTAGTTTCAGAAAAATACTAAAGATAAGGCTTTAGCGGCATAATAAAAGGTACTAAGCGTGTATTTGTGCGCTTTTAGGCTTTACATTAGGCCCGAATGATTTGTGAAGGTTTCGGGCTAAATGTTAAGAAACCTTGAAATTTGAAAGACAAATGTGGTAATTCATCGTACTCAAGGAGTCAGTGTGTTACAATATACTTAGACCAAATTCTCTAGATTTAGGAGTGAGGAAACTATGAAGAAATCAACTAAATGCCTTGTTGCCTTAATGGCAGCTCTTGCTGTGGCACCTAATGTGGCCTATTTAAGCCAACCGACATCAGAACTAGTTTCTGCGGTAGAACAAGCTCAACAACAAAAATTATTGTCTCTGGGGGCATCGTTGAACCCTCAACAACAAGAACAAACCAAGAACCTCTTGGGTGCTAAGGACTTTAGCGCAGCCAATACGCTTATGGTAGATGGTAATACCATCAACCAATATCTACATGATGGCTCTAATGCTAGCACTACTGTTTATTCTAGTGCTTATATTGAACAACAAGCGGCTGGTTATGGGGTACAAGTTCAAATTGTGACACCTCAAAACATTACTTTAGTCAGCGCTACGACTTATCAGAACGCAGCTATTACTTCTGGTGCCAAGGATGTGCTGATTCGTATTGCTACCGTTAGTCCTGTAACGGGTGAGGGGGCATTGGCAGGGGTCTATGCCTTGCTTGCTAAGTCAGGTGTTAAAGTAGATGAGAAAGCTGTTAAGGTAGCTGAGAAAGAAATCAAGGTAGTCGAAGTTGTCAAGAAAGAAGATAAATTAGACGATACTAAGGCTAACCAAATTATTTCTGAAATCAAAAAAGAAGTCACCAACCAACAAGCCAACCAAGGGGTAAACGTGGATACCCAAGTGGCACAAACCATTGTTAACCAAGTAATCAATAACACCACTGTTAATAACAATACGACAATCAATAACAACACCACTAACAATAACACGACCGTTAATATTTCTGACTCAACTAAGGAAGAGTTAGTAAAATTAGCGGAAGAATACGCTAAGACAGAGGCAGCTAAGTCTAAAGATACCATCCAACAGTTAGAAAAATCTGTAGACAATAGCCTCAATGCACCTTGGAAGGAAGTCCTCAACAGCTTAGACGAAGCTAGCGTACCAAGCAAGGAAGAAATCTTAAATGCGGAACGCAAGGATTACTCTGACCAAGCTGTTTACAACCCAATTCTGCCTGCAATGTTTAAGAAATTCTATGAACGTGTGCAAAATGGCGAGCCAGTTTATGATATTTACTCTCATACCTTCGTTCTAGAAAAATTCTTGCCAGATATGAAGCCTGAAGAGAAGCAGGCCCTTAACCAATTGCGGGTTTATCTCTATCAATACACCAACACTTTGGACAAAGATCGTAAGGAAGCTTTGGGTAACGACTACACCAGTGTGAAACAACGTTGGACTGCTCAACTTAATGCGGCTGAAGCGGTGGGGAACCAAGCAGATGTCAAGAGTCTAACAGATAAGTTTGCCCTGGCAACGGGTTATGCTAATGAAGTATATGCCTACGAATTCGTTCAAGATGGTAGCAAGATTACTGCTTTTCCTCGAGTGGACTTAGTAACCCATGTGTCAACAGCTGATCACCTCTTCTATGATACAGCGTCTGGCCAAGTTAGCGTAGGGATTGAGCCAAATGTGACGCCTGTAGCCAATGGACTCTTCAGCTTCCAAAATGCTTACGGTGTTGACGTCAAGCCAAGCGCTGATTTAACGATTAACTTGCCAAAAGACTTTAAGATTCCAGGTTATAATGGAGATAATCAACCAAGTAACTCCAACAACCAAGAGTCGCAAGCTTCTGGGCAAAATCCAGCTGACACTTCGACAGCTCCCGCTAATCAGGACCAAAACCAACCAGCACCAGCACAACCAGGTACAGAATCCAGTGAAGCAGGCCAACCTGCAAATGACGGTCAAAATCCGTAAGACATAGCTCGATAAAAGAGCCCCTTGGCAAGCCAGAAAGGCAGTGCCAAGGGGCTTTAATTGCTTTAGATATTTCAATTGTTACATTTAATGCTCAAATCTAACTTTCTGCTTTAAAATCCCCGCTATTAGTGGTATAATCGAAAATGATTATTTAGGCATTTTTCTCGTTGAGGCCTAAAAATGGACATAAGGAGGAGCGAACACATTGCAATTTACAGGTATATTACTATTAATTATTTTGGTTTGTGTGCTTGGTTACTTTGCCTATTACTTCTACCGAAATAAAAATACGCAAAGCATCCGAGAACTTGAAGCAAGAAAAGAGGAGATGATGGCGATACCGATTGCCAATCAACTCTTCCTCCTTAAGAATATGAGCCTATCAGGTCAAACAAAACGCAAGTACGAGAGCTTGGTTAACCAGTGGCAATCCATTACCAACTTCCAGTTTGTAGAGATTGAATCTGCCTTGGTTGGGGCGCAACAATATGCGGACCAACTGAATTTTGTGCGGACTGGCCGGACTATTGCTCAAGCACGTCAGTTGATTGATGAAACCATGGATAAGGTGCAAGACCTCCATCAAGACTTGTCCGATCTTCTGCAGGTAGAAGTTGACAACAATGAGTTGAATGCGGCTTTACATGAGCGTTATAATTCAGCCCGTAAGAATGTCATGAACCACAGTTTTGATTATGGTCCTGCCATTGAGACCTTGGAGAAGAACCTCCAGTATTTGGAACTCAACTTCACCAAATACAATGAGTACACTGAAAATGGTGACCATCTTGAAGCGCGTGACATGCTCAAGACCATTGATGCTGACATGACTAGCCTTGAAGATATCCTGGAACGTATTCCGTCAATGTACGACAAGATTAAGAATGAATACGAAGACTCCTTGGATGACTTGCGTGAAGGCTATCAGAAGATGGTAGACAGTCGCTTTGACTTTGATGGCGTAGCCATTCTAGAAAAAGTGGACGAAATTCAAGAAAAATTGAATGATGCCAAGAATGAAATTAAAAATGCCGATTTATCAGAGGCTAAGACTTTGATGGATAAGGCTGAACGTGATATCAAGTCGCTCTATGATTTAATGGAGACTGAAATCGAAGCTAAAGACTACGTCAACAAGAACATCCAAAGCCTTCGCCGTAAAATCGATGAAGTAGCTGAAAATGGGCGATATGCTGGCATCGAAGTAGACCGCATCGCGCAAAGCTATATTCTCCATGAGAATGAAGTGGATCAAATTGCTGATTTAAGCGATCAAATCCGTCATGAATATAACCGATTCAAAGACTTGGTAGCTGAGACTGAAGGGTCTGCAGTGGTATACACCCAAGCTGAAGGGCGCATTAAGAAAATTCGCAAGCGTATCGAAGAAATTGATGAGCAAGTATTGGCAATCACTAACAAAATTGCTCAACTCAATACGCGTGAGAAGGATGCCAAGACTAACTTGGATGACTATGAATTAGCTCTACGTAATATTAAGCGTCGGATTGAGAAAAGTCATCTGCCTGGTCTCAGTGATTCCTTCTACGATCAGTTCTATCGTGTAACTGACCAAATTGAGCACTTGGCTAAGCAACTCAACCGAGTTCGTATTGATATGGATGAAATTGAAAGTTTAGAAGACGAGTTAGAGCGTCACCTTGCTGCACTGGAAGAAATGACAGAGTCAGTGGTAGATAGTGCTATGTTGACCGAATATATGATTCAACAAAGCAACCGATTCCGCTATGACTATCCTGAAGTGGATGCAGCAATCAAAGAGGCTCAATACCTCTTCCATCGGGAATTTAAGTATCAAGAAGCCTTAGCGATTATTGAGAAAACCCTGAGACGAGTTGACCCAGATGCGCCGACTCAAGTGCGTCGTATGTACCACCAAGAAAAGCGGAGCAGCCAATTTTAAGTTTACTAGGTGAAATAGTTTAGAGACAAAAGGCCCAAGACACTTGCTGTCGGGCCTTTTTGTAAGAGGAGGAAAGCGATGATTTATCTGGATAACGCCGCAACTACCCGGATTCATCCCCAAGTCTTGGCTACCTATAGCCAGGTGGCTCAAGAATTTTTTGCTAATCCGTCGAGTGCTCATGGCCTAGGGCGTAAGAGTCGACAACTTTTGGAACAGGCTCGTACCCAAGTTGGTCAACTATTAGGTTATCGTCCACAGGAAATCTACTTTACTAGTTCAGGCACTGAGGCCAATAATTGGGTCTTTCAACGGATTGTAAGCCAGGCCCACAAACGTCGGCCTGAGGCTAAGCTGGTTTTGGTCAGTCCCATTGAGCATCCTGCAGTCTTAAGACAACGAGACTACATCGAAAGCCAGGGCTTGACTTGGGGCACTTTGCCAGTAACTGATCAAGGACAAGTAGATTTGGAAGCTTTCCAGGCTAAGTTAGGACCAGAAGTTTTGTTGGTTTCCACCATGGCTGTCAATAATGAGATGGGGGCTTGCCAGCCTTTGGAGCAGATGGCGCAAATCTTGGCTGACTATCCACATATTATCTGGCACGTCGATGGGGTTCAGGCAGTTACGACCGAATTGTCTCGAATTCAAGAGGCTAGAATTGATTGTTTAAGCTTGTCCAGTCACAAATTTCATGCGCCACGCGGTGTAGGGATTTTGGCTTGTCGCCAGCGCGTGGATTTGGTTCCCCTCATGATGGGAGGCGGTCAGGAGCAGGGGCAAAGGTCAGGAACGGAAAATTTAGCTGCGATTGTGGCGACCGCTAAGGCCCTACGTCTAGCCCAAGCCGAACAAGCCCAGACGCGTTCGCGCCTTAAGACCTATCGCCAACAACTAGCTCAAGCCTTAGAAGCGCAGGGGTGGGTTATCTTTGCCCAAGATACGGCAGCGCCTCACATTCTGTGTGCAGCTCTTCCAGGAATTCCCGGCGAGGTCTTGCTCAATGCCTTCGAGGCCCAAGGCATCTATGTGTCAACTACCAGTGCTTGTTCCAGTCGAGTAAAATCTGACCATCACAGTTTGGCTGCCATGGGTGTACCCCAAAACTTAGCCCAGTCCGCCTTACGCTTTAGCCTCGCAGCGGATAACAGTGATCAGGATATTGAAAAATGTCTAGTAGCCATTCCAAAAATTAGCCAACAATTTGAGAAAACACGAGGAAAATCATGAGTCAAAAACAAATTCTCATTCATTACGGCGAACTCTCAACTAAGGGTCGCAATAAAAAAATGTTTATTAATAAATTAGCTGAGCATATCCGTTACCGTACCCAGGATTTAGAACGCATTAAGATTGTACCTGAATACGACTTTATGCATTTGATTTGGCAAGAAACTCCTTACCAAACAGTGATTGAGCGGCTTGAGACAGTACCAGGTATTTCGCGCTTCGAGCCAGTCTATCGAGTGGACAAGGATCTGGACGCAATCAAAGCTCAAGCACTGGCCTTGTTTGAAGAAGTGAAGCCAGCTGCTGGCAGTTCTTTTAGAGTTTTAGCCAAACGTTCTGATAAGACCTTTGCCTACGACACCATGGATCTACAGAGAGAAGTGGGCACCTGCCTAGGTTTAGCTTATCCAGATTTAGAAGTAGACTTCAAGACTCCAGATTACAAATTAACAATCAGTATCCAAAAGGCTGGCGCCTACTTAAGCCTCTTGTCTTATAAAGGGGTAGGGGGATTGCCTTATGGGGCTAGCGGCCGCGCCTTACTCATGCTATCCGGGGGGATTGATTCTCCTGTGGCAGGCTATCAGATGATGAAGCGTGGTTTGGAAATCGAAGCAGTTCATTTTGCCAGCCCACCTTATACGGGCCCGCAAGCTCTGGAAAAGACCAAAAAATTAACGGCTCAATTGGCTCAATATGGTCGAAGCTTGACTTATCATTGTGTGCCTTTTACTGAAATTCAAGAAGAAATTAAGGATAAGGTCCACGATGATTTTTCCATGACTATTATGCGTCGTATGATGCTTCGGGTCATGGAGGCGCTAGTGAATCGTCAACAAGCTGATGCTATTGTGACGGGAGAATCCTTAGGGCAAGTAGCCTCTCAGACACTGAAGAGTATGCGGGCCATCAACCAAGTAACTTCCGTGCCGATTTTGCGGCCCTTAATTGCAGTAGATAAGAACGATATTATTGCCCAAGCGGAAGCCATTGGGACCTATGAGATTTCCAATGAGCCTTTTGAAGATTGCTGTACGGTCTTTGCCCCTAAATCACCACGTACTAAGCCAAAATTGACGTCTGTAATGGAGTTAGAAGCTCTCTTAGATGTGGAAGGATTAGTTGAGCGAGCGGTTGCAGGGACCCAAACTGAAGTTATTGGCGCAGATTACGGCAAGGTAAGTAGCCCAGATTTTAGTCACTTATTATAGATTGTTTGATTGCAGCCTGATGGTTTTGACTTCCAGGCTGTGATTTTTATCTCTAGGTCATAAAATCGGATTGTAAGCTAATAGAAACCTTGCCAGTCTAGCCTTAATCAGGAAAAGTAGTCTTTGAGAAATGGGTCAGAATCATGACAAATTCAAGATAAGGAGATTAACTATTTCTTTTTCCCTAGAACTTATGTTATCATAGTCTTGGACTTGAAGGAGTGATAGACATGCAGACGAGTGTATATGGTATGGCAGTACTATGTCTTCGTCTTATCATCCTAGGGATGAGTCTCCTCATTTTCCGGGGTGTGAACTGGAACCAGCTCATGCGCCAGAATGCTAAGCAAGGGGCCTATGCTGTTTATGTTATGGTCAGCCTTGCAGTGGGGCACTTAGTCGGGTCGTTTATGATTGAAATGACGGAATCCTTACAGAACTTATTGTTAGGTTTCCTTAAATAAGAGAGTGTATCCCTATTTGTTCGCTCCAAAACGAATAGGCGTAAGAATAGGAGAATTTTTGATGGAAGAGATTATTGTTCAAGGTGGTAATCGATTAGAAGGTGTAGTCAAAGTTGAAGGAGCTAAAAATGCGGTCTTGCCAATCTTGGCGGCGGCTATTTTAGCAGAAACAGGCAAGGTTTATTTATCTAATGTGCCTGTTTTATCAGACGTCTTTACCCTTAACAACTTACTGACGGCAATTAACGTAAGCAATAAATTTGATCAAGAAAACAATGAAATGACTTTAGACGCAACCGGTCCTGTGTCAACCACAGCTGATTATGACTTTGTCAGCAAGATGCGGGCATCGATTGTTGTGATGGGGCCACTCTTAGCACGCTTTGGTCATGCACGAGTGGCAATGCCAGGTGGCTGTGCTATCGGGACTCGTCCTATTGACCTCCATCTCAAGGGTTTTGAAGCTTTGGGGGCAAAAATTACACGCGCAGCAGGCTATGTTGAAGCGCAGGCTGATAAGTTAGTGGGTGCGCGTATCTACTTGGACTTCCCAAGTGTGGGCGCGACTGAAAATATTATGATGGCGGCTGTCTTGGCAGAAGGCACTACTATTTTAGAAAACGTAGCGCGTGAGCCGGAAATTGTGGATTTAGCTAACTTCTTAAACCGTATGGGTGCTGACATTGTCGGTGCTGGGACGGAAACAATTAAGATTCATGGGGTCAAAGCCCTACATGGCACCTCCCATGATGTGATTCCAGACCGGATTGAAGCAGGTACCTTTATGGTGGCGGCTGCTGTCACCCAAGGCGATGTCTTAGTTGAAGGGGCTGTGTCAGAACACAACATGCCGTTGATTAGCAAATTGCGTGAAATGGGCGTTGTATTCCACGAGTATCAAAATGGATTACGGGTCATTGGGCCTAAGACTTTGCAGCCAACAGATGTTAAGACCTTGCCATATCCTGGCTTCCCAACCGATATGCAGGCACAAATGTCTATCGCCCAACTCTTAGCTGAAGGCTCAAGCTCCTTGACCGAAACAGTCTTTGAGAACCGCTTTATGCACTTTGAAGAGTTGCGCCGGATGAATGCCCACTTTACCATTGATCGCCAAAATGTGGTCATGGAAGGTCCTACCCAATTCTATGGTGCTAGCGTTAAGGCCACCGATTTACGTGCAGCTGCAGCCTTAATTATTGCAGGTTTGACGGCTGAAGGAGTAACTCGTGTGTCTGAATTGAAGTATCTAGATCGTGGCTACTTCCGATTCCATGAGAAACTCAAAGCCTTAGGTGCTAATATTGACCGGGTTAATAGTGCTCAAGTAGTAACGCCACAAAAGACTACGACTCTTGCATAGAGGAGGGTCTTAAATGGCTAAGAACGTCGGAATAGACTTAGGAACAACAAATGTTTTAGTGAATTTATACGGTAAAGGGATTATCCTGAATGAGCCTTCTGTCGTAGCCATTGATACGCGTAGCCAAGAAGTCATTGCTATTGGCCATGAAGCCTATGAAATGATGGGCCGGACACCTGAATCCATTCAGGTTATTCAACCACTAAAGGGTGGCGTCATTGCCGATTTTGATATCGCAGAAGCCATGCTTATGCTCTTTATGCAACGTTTGAACCTAACCTCTTGGTTTGCTAAACCCAATGTTTTAATTTGTGCCCCATCAAAGGTAAGCGAGATTGAACGCCTAGCCTTAATTGAAACTGTCGAACGGGCAGGTGGAGGGCGTATCTACTTAGAGGAAGAACCAAAGGTAGCCGGTGTAGGTGCTGGTATTGACCCATTGAGCTCATCGGGTAGTATGGTCATTGATATTGGTGGTGGAACGAGTGACTTTGCAGTCATTTCCGCTGGTGAGGTAATTGCCAGTGAATCCATTAAATTGGCTGGCGATGACTTAGATCTAGCCATCATTCAATATCTCAAAGACAATTTCCACATTCTGGTTGGTGAACGTTCAGCCGAAAGCCTAAAGAAGGCGGTCGCGTCTGCTGTTCTCTTACCGGAGGAAGAAGTAGAAACCTATGATGTAAAGGGACGCGACCTCTTGACCGGCTTGCCTAAGTCAGTGAATGTCGATTCTAATATGATTTGTCAGGCTATTCGACCAATCTTGATTGAGATTGCCCGAGTAGCTAAGCGAGTCTTAGAAACAATCCCGCCTGAGATGGCCGCTGATGTCATGGAGAAGGGTATTCTCCTTACAGGTGGTGGTGCTTTGATGTATCACATGGATACCTTCTTAACTGATTTTCTCAAGGTGAGTGTCTTAAAGGCAGAACAACCCATGAACTGTGTGGCGATCGGGTCAGGCTTGATGCTAGATTTGATTCTCTCAGGTAAATTAGAACGTACCAACCCGACATGGCGACAAAGACTGAAGCGTCGACTTCAGCGTATCAAACGTCGTATCTTCGGGTAGAAAGGAGTCCTTATGGCAGAAAAACTTATGAAAAAATCTGTCTGGGCCACTGTTGGCAAGACTTTATTACGGGTCATTATGTACCTGCTCTTACTTTTCTTGTTTTTTGTCATCGGGCTAATTATTGGCTATGCCATAATTGGCAAGGGCAACTTCTGGGAAGTGCTGAGCCAAGATACTTGGCGTCATATTATTGATTTAGTCTTCAAATAGGACAGACGTCTACTCCAACGGAGTAGGCGTTTTTTATATTTGCGAGACTAGATTAAAGACTATTTTTCAAGCTTTGAGGCTTGCGGCTAGGGATAGGCAAGGGCAGGATTACGTGCTATAATAAGGGGAATGAGGGGGTGAAGTCGTGTATCCATTTGATTGGCGGGAAGTACTATTATATTTATTACCAATTGTATATGTCATTTTGTTTGATCGCTTTTTCCGCGAAGCCATGGCTTCTTTTACCTTCTACAAGTTTTCTCTCGCTGAAATGCTCCTCCCTATGTGGTGGGTCTTGATTCATGGCTTCAGTAGCTTTATCTTTGGCTTCAGTCTGGGGCTTTTGACCCTCTATCTGACCTTGATTATTTTAGTAGTCCACCTCTACGACTATATTCGACAGATTGAAGTTTTCAGTTACCGTCGCTACCTTCACCAGGCTAGTCGAGTTGTCTTCCTATCCTTTTCTAGCATGCTATTAGGGCTGATGCTTCTTCGTATTGCTAGCTTGTGGCTACTCTAGGGAAAATCTCCCACCTTTCCACCACTCATCCCCACCTAGGGAAAACCTTGATATAATAAGTTTTTTAAGCGCCGCTAGTTTTCTAGTGGGCTTTTTTTTATGAATTTTATAAGAATAGGTGGTGAAAAGTGGTGGGATGTGGTAGAATATGGGTAAGCTATCATGGGAGGTGTATGCAATCGTGTTAATTGGAGAATTTCAACATAATATTGATGCCAAAGGGCGATTGACTATGCCTGCTAAATTTAGGCCTGAATTAGGTGGCCAATTCGTGGTTACCCGGGGCTTGGATGGCTGCTTGTTCGGTTACCCTATGGAAAACTGGGCCGTGCAAGAAGAAAAATTAAAGAAACTCAACCTTATGAAAAAAGATGCTCGGCAATTCGCCCGCTTCTTCTACTCAGCTGCCACTGAAGTAGAAATTGACAAGCAGGGTCGGATTAACTTGCCGCAGACGCTTCTTGACTACGCTAAGATTGATAAGGAATGCCGTGTCATCGGTGTTTCTGATCGTATCGAAATTTGGAGCAGCGAACGTTGGGATGAATTTGTCGGTGACGCCGAAGAAAATTATGAAGCAATTGCTGAAGGTATGATGGATTTTGACCTGTGATGGAGTGAAGACAATGGAATTTAAACATGAGACGGTGCTCTTGCATGAAACCGTTGATGGTTTGGATATCAAGCCAGACGGCGTCTATGTTGATTGCACCTTAGGGGGCGCTGGTCATGCCCAGTATTTACTGGACCAACTAGGACCTCAAGGGCATCTCTATGCCTTCGACCAGGATATGACGGCCATTAACAATGCCAAACTTAAATTGGCTGACTATGTTGAAAAAGGCCAAGTCACCTTTATTCACCAAAATTTCCGTCATTTGAAGCAGGCTTTAGAAGAACTTGGTATTGACCAAGTGGACGGAATTTACTATGACCTAGGAGTGTCTTCGCCGCAACTTGATGTGGCCGAGCGTGGCTTTAGTTACGGTCAAGAGGCCCGTCTAGATATGCGGATGAACCAAGAACAGACCTTAAGTGCCTATGAAGTCGTCAATGACTGGCCTTATGAAGACTTGGTACATATTCTCTATCGTTATGGGGAAGAAAAATTTGCCAAGCGTATTGCACGTGTTATTGAAGAAAGACGTGCTCAGCGACCTATCGAGACAACGACTGAATTAGCAGAAATTGTCAAAACGGCTATTCCTGCTGCTACCCGTCGTACAGGTGGGCATCCAGCAAAACGTAGTTTCCAGGCTATTCGAATTGCTGTCAACGATGAGTTGGGGGCGGTTGAAGATTCACTGGAGCAGGCGCTGACCCTTCTGAAACCAGAAGGGCGTATTAGCGTCATTACCTTCCATTCCTTGGAAGATCGCTTAGTTAAGCAATTATTCAAAGAAGTAAGCCAAGGACCAGAAGTGCCTCGGGGCTTACCCGTTTTGCCTGGCCAGATGCAGGCGCCTTTTGCCTTGGTCAATCGCAAACCGATTGTGGCAAGTCCAGAAGAATTAGAGGCTAACAATCGTTCGCGGAGTGCTAAGTTGCGCATTCTCCGCAAGAATTAATAGAAAAGCAAGAATTAGAGAAAGAAAGAAGGGATACCATTGGCTGAAACAGTAACAAGCGAACAATATTTTAAGCGCAGTTCTCAGACTCGTTACCGCCAAGTGGCAAGCCCAGAGCCGCCTTTAGCGACCGGTGCGGCAATTGATGACAGTCCAGCATTAGGTGCGCCTGATTTAGTCAGTCGTCCTAGAGTGGGTAGCCAAACTAAAAGCAGAGTGGGTTCTTTGAGACTCAGTCGTTATGAGGTTTTCTTGCTCATGTTAACCTTTTTGGTTGTGGTGGGGAGTGTCTTTGTTAATCTCATTATGCAGTCCAAGACTCAATCTATTCAACGTTCTAGCCAAGAGATGATGCAACAAACCTTAGAGCTACAGAAACAGACAGATGTCATGCGTGACCAAATGACGGAACAATATAAATACGATAACATAAAACAAGCGGCTGAAAAGCAAGGAATGAAGGTCCGCCAAGATAGTGTGAAGGATTTGACTAAGCCATGAGTCAACCAAATAATCAAATGATTCAACGCAATCTCAGATTCTTGGCAATCCTCCTTGCTGGATTAGCAAGTATCGCGATTTTTCGTTTCACCCAAATTAGCCTTTTCAAAACAAGTAATGGGCAGGATTTAGCTGCCTACCATGAAACAGGGACCAAGAGAAGTAGTATTACCGAGGCAAGGCGGGGGAGTATCTTTGACCAACAAGGGAACCCTATTGCAATGGATACTACTTCTTATTCTCTTTTTGCGGTGCTTCGTAGCGATTGGGGCGACACTAACCTTGTCAAAGACCCTGATGTGACGGCCAAAGCTTTGGCCAAGCATTTGGGCTTAGATCGGGATAAGATTTTAGCTCAACTGACTCAAAACAATGTCTACCAAGTAGAGTTTGGGAATGCTGGTCAACATTTGTCATCTGAAACTAAAAAGGCGATTGAAGCCGAAAATCTACCAGGCTTAGTTTTTGTCAGCGAAACGACACGTAAATATGTGAATGATGTCTATGCATCTCACCTGATTGGCTATGCGACGGCAGCGGCTAAGGAAGAAGATCAACCTTTAAGTGCTCAAGTCCTAGAGGGTAAACTGGGGCTAGAAGCTGCCTATAATGTCAGTCTTAGCGGTCAAGATGGCAACCAGTCGTCGACTCGTCAATTAATTGGCAAGGATTTACATCTAACCTTAGACTCACGTCTACAAAACAAATTGGAAGAATTAATGACCCAATACCAAATGACTTACCAACCGGAAGCTTTGCAAGCCTATTTGGTGGAAGCCAAAACTGGTAAGCTAGTAGCGGCTTCTCAACGTCCAAGCTTTAACCTCAATAGTCGCGAAGGCATTGAGGCAGAATGGAAGAACTTGATGGTGGAGGAAGCCTATGAACCAGGTTCAACTATTAAGATTTTGACCATGTCAGTGGCTTATGATCGCCAACTCTATAAGCCTGGTGAGCTCTATCAATCAGGCTCCATACAAGTTTACGACCAAGTGGTAAAGGACTATAACAAAGTAGGGTGGGGGCAGATTAGTTTTGAAGAAGGCTTGGCGCGTTCCAGTAACGTGGCCATGGTCAATCTTGTTAACCGCATGGGCGACCAAGAGTGGGTAAAGAAGTTAGGTGACTTTGGCTTTGGCAAAGGTACTGATTTCGGTCTGGAAAATGAAACAACTGGTAACTTCCAATTTGATAACCCAGTTTCACGAATTATGAGTGGCTTTGGCCAAGGTTTCTCCGCTACGCCTATCCAACTCTTACAAGCCTATAGTAGTATAGGAAATCAGGGCCAAATGCTGAAAGTCCAAGTGGTTCAAGGATTGGATTCAGCAGGTGAATTCCAAACCCGTGTCTTAGGTAAGCCAATTTCCAAGGAAGCAGCCAATCATGTTCTCCAACTTATGGTGGACACGGTTGAGAAGCCCTATGGGACCGCAGTCTCCTTCCGTAACCCATATGTAAAGGTTGCGGCTAAGACAGGGACCGCCCAAATCGCGGATCCTAATGGTTCAGGCTATCTAACGGGAGCAAATGACTACTATCACTCAGTAGTAACTTTCTTCCCAGCAGATAACCCTAAATACATGCTCTATATGGCCATGAAGCGGCCGCAACAAGATCACGGGCTTCTTGGATCGCAGATTTTAGGTAAACTCTTTAATGACTATATCGAATATATTATGGTGAAACCATAAGAAGAAAGAAGGACATAGGATGCAAGTAGAAGACTTACTAAGAGCAGTTCCTAGCGGTCAATTGTATGGCCCAGAAATCAAAGGGGAAATCACGCAACTAGTTAACGATACACGTAACTTAGTGCCTGGTTGTGCCTTTGTTGCCATTAAGGGCCTACAATTTGACGGCCACACTGCTGTGGAACAAGTAGCAGCAGCTGGGGCTAAACTTATGGTGGTAGAAGTCCTGCCTGAAGATTGGCAAGATTACCCACTAAGCTTTTTCTTGGTTCCTTCAACTTTCCGAGCACAAGCCTTGTTAGCTAATCAGTTTTTTGGTCGACCTACCGAGCATCTTAATGTGGTGGCAGTCACCGGGACTAATGGTAAAACAACCATTTCTAGTCTTATCAGTGATTTGCTCATGCAATTAGGGCATAAGACAGGGCTCATTGGGACCCTACATTATAAGGTGGATCAGACTTATTATCCGTCCATCAACACGACGCCAAATGCCTTGGCTCTTCAGCAATTATTTGCTGAAATGGTATCGGTAGGCTGTCAGGATGCTCTAATTGAAGCCTCTTCTCATGCCTTAGCCTTGGGACGACTTTGGGCGACGGATATTGACTGTGCCATCTTCACTAACTTAACTCGGGAACACTTGGATTTCCATAAAACCATGGAAGGCTATGCCTACGCTAAGTCCTTGCTTTTTGCCCAACTAGGACAAAAGTTTGAAGGCGATGGTCCAAGGCTTGCTATCATCAATGCGGATGATCCTTATGCTTCAATTATGATGCAAGCAACGTCAGCGGATGTTTTGACTTATAGTCTTGAAGATCCTAAAGCTAGCGTATATGCTGACCAACTAGCAGTTAAGGATGGTAACCAAACCTTCAGACTGCATTACCGAAATCAGACCTATCAAGTTGTGAGCCCTATGCTTGGCGCCTACAACGTAGCTAACTTTATGGCGGCCTTTCTTTGCTTGGTAGACTATTACCATGTCCAACCTCAAACAGTGGTTGATCTAATGCTCAGCTTTGGTGGGGTTGAGGGCCGGATGCAAAGACTCGATTTAGGACAAGATTTCCAAGTGGTGGTTGACTTTGCTCACACGCCAGATGCCATTGAACGTGTGCTCCAAGAGTTAAAGGCTCAGGAGCCTAAACGCCTAGTTACCATTATTGGACACAGTGGCGGTAATCGTGATAGTGGGGCACGCCCGGAAATTGGGGACAAGGTCTTTGAATATTCGGATTGGGTGATTTTCACGGCCGATAATCCACGACATGAACCTGTGACAAAAATTTGTGCTGAGTTAATTGGAAATCACGATGAAGTGCCTTATACGGTCATTGAAGATCGCAAGGCGGCTATTGACTATGTGATTTCTCAGGCGCAAGCAGGAGATTTATTGGTCTTTGCCGGCAAGGGGAGTGAGCCCTACCAGATTATTGGTGATGACAAGTTACCTTATGATGAAGTAACAGAAATTGAAGCGGCTGTTACCCGCCACTTTGGTTAGGAAGGCCGAAAAAATAGTAAACAGAGAGGAAGAGTGAGATGGAATTACTATTGCCAATGGCCGTGAGTTTTGCAATCACGGTAATCATTATGCCGTTCTTTATCGGCTACTTTAACTATCGAAAGATTGGACAGACAACCCGTGAAGAAGGTCCTAAGTGGCATGAAGTCAAGACGGGGACACCGACCATGGGTGGAACAGTCTTTATCATGGCCATTTTAGTCACCCTTTTAGGGTCCGCTGCTCTCTTGCGACTCTTAGACGGCGGTGTCTGGATGCTCTTGTTGACTTTCTTGCTATTCGGTGGGATTGGCTTTATCGATGACTTTATTAGTATCTTCCGCCATCAAAATGAAGGTTTGACGCCACGTCAAAAATTCTTAACCCAATTGATTTTTTCTGGTATTATCGTTTTAATTGGTCTTTTGAATAAGGTGCAATTAGCCTTCAACCTAGGCCCAATTCTTATCAGTAATGCCCTTGTGATTGGTATTTTCGCCTTTATCTGGATTACAGGTTTCTCCAACGCAGTCAACTTAACAGATGGTTTGGATGGTTTAGCAACAGGCTTAAATATTTTTGCTTATGGTGTTTATGGGGCCATGGCACTTAAGAGCAAGCAAACCTCCTTAGCCTTGATTTGTTTGGTGGTAGTAGGTGCATTAATTGGCTTTTTGTATTATAATAAAAAGCCGGCCAAGATTTTCATGGGGGACGTTGGTTCCTTGGCTTTAGGCGCTGGTTTAGCGGTGATTTCGCTCTTAGTAAACAATCCTTGGAGCTTACTCTTAGTTGGCATCGTCTTTGTAGTAGAAACTGCCAGCGTCATGTTACAAGTAGCGTCCTTCAAGCTAACTGGTAAACGAATTTTCAAGATGAGCCCAATTCACCATCACTTTGAAATGAGTGGTTGGAGTGAACAAAAAGTTGTGACCGTATTTTGGCTCGTTGGCCTCTTAGCAGGGTTAGGCTATTATTTCATATTCTAATCAGATAAGGTGTGGAGTTTAATGGGACAAATGGGTCAAGATTTAAAAAATAAAAAAGTGCTAGTAATGGGTTATGCTATGACAGGACGCTCTGTCGTTGAATACCTCTTAACTCAAGGGGCACAAGTAACCTTAAATGACCGGGGAAATCTTCTAGAAGATTCGTCGGTCCATTTGCTTATGGACAGAGGTGTTAAGGTGGTAGGTGGCGGACATCCGCTAGAACTCTTAGACCAGGACTTTGATTTTATGGTCAAAAACCCTGGGATACCATATCATGTGCCTCTAATTGAAGAAGCTCAAAAAAGAGGCTTGCCTATCTATACAGATATTGAGCTAGCTTCATGGATTGCACCATGTCCTTTTGTGGCCGTGACGGGAAGTAATGGTAAGACCACTACGACGAGTTGGATTCATCAAATGCTAGCACACCGACCACATGGTCAGGCGCGTTTAGCAGGCAATATTGGGGTGCCGTCACTTGTAACGGCCAACCAAGCAAGCCCTGATGATGTAATCGTCATGGAAGTATCCAGCTTCCAATTGATGGGCACCGAGAAGTTCCGACCAAGTATTGCAGTTATGACCAATCTGACCTCAGCCCATTTGGATTACCATGGGAGTCAGGAAGGTTACGAGGCGGCTAAATTCAAACTAGTAGCTAATCAGACGGCGGCCGATTTTTGGGTCTATAATGTGACAGATCCAACCCTTCGTGCGCATGCCAATCAGGTTAAAGCCCAGCAGGTGCCATTTAGTCATTTGCCAGCCAGCCCTGAAGTGCAGGCCCAGGGTGCCTATCGCCAAGGGGATGCTCTATATTTCCGCGGTGAGGAAGTAGCCAAAGTGTCACAAATTGGCGTGCCTGGTGATCATAACGTTCAAAATGCCCTGGCAGCAATTGCAGTGGCCAAGTTACTAGGCGTCTCCAACCAAGCTATTCAAGCGGAGTTGAGTGCCTATGCTGGCATGCCTCACCGCTTGCAACCTATTGCTAAATCAGCGGGTCGTATCTTCTACAATGACTCTAAGTCAACCAACATGGTAGCAGCTACTACTGCTCTTAAGAGCTTTACTCAACCAATCCGCTATATCGGTGGTGGCCTAGATCGAGGCAATGAATTCGATGATTTAATCCCCCACTTAGAGCATGTTGTAGAGGCCTTTCTCTATGGGGAAAGTAAAGAAAAAATGGCTAGAGCTTTCCGACAAGCTGGAGTGCCAGCTATTCATCTTTATGAAAACTTAGACCAAGCGAGTTTGGCTGCCTATGAGGCTGCTCAAGCAGGAGAAGTGGTCTTATTCTCACCTTCATGCGCAAGTTGGGATCAATTCGCTAACTTTGAGGTGCGGGGTCAGCATTTTGTGGACTTGATCCAGTCTTATCTGGCTGAAAAACCTTATAAGGACTAAAAGGGAGGTAGTCTAGCATGACTGAAATTAAACGTATCGTACTTTCAGGTGGCGGAACAGGTGGACATATCTATCCAGCTCTCGCCCTCTATCAAGTCATTAAAGCCAAATATCCGGAGGTAGAGTGCCTCTATGTTGGTAGTAAGAAGGGCTTGGAGGCAGATATTGTCGCAAAAGAAGGCCTAGCCTTTCAATCAGTTGAGATCCAGGGTTTAAAACGTTCTTTATCTCTTGAAAACCTTAAGACAGCTTGGCTTATGTTAACCAGTGTCCACAAGGCTAAAAAGATCTTACGGGACTTTAAGCCAGATGTGGTGATTGGGACAGGAGGTTATGTCTGTGCACCAGTCCTCTATGCAGCTAGCCGTCTAGGTATTCCAAGTTTAATTCATGAACAAAATAGTGTAGCAGGTGTTACCAATAAATTCCTTAGCCGTTTCGTCAATCGGATTGCGACTTGCTTTGAAGAAGTGAAAAGTGACTTTAAGGGGCAAGAAAGCAAGATTATTTTAACTGGGAATCCGCGTGGCCAAGAAGTTGTGGCTACACCTAAAATGGACACCATCCTTTCAGAACAATTCCAGTTAGATGATCAAGTGCCAACTGTCTTAGTATTTGGGGGGAGCCGTGGTGCGCCAGCTATCAACCAGGCGGCCGTTGAAGCCATTCCGTCTTTTGCTGGACAAGACTACCAAGTTATTGTGGCAACAGGGCGAGTGCATTATGATGAATTGCGACAAAGCCTCAAGGAAGAGCTGCCAGCTAACGTCCGTCTAGTGCCTTATATCGACAATATGCCAAGTCTCTTGCGCCAAATTAAGCTAGTAGTCGGTAGAAGTGGGGCAACTAGCTTAACGGAATTAACGGCATTAGGCTTGCCAAGCATTCTGGTGCCTAGTCCTTATGTTACCAACAATCACCAGGAGCATAATGCTATGGCCCTTGTGGACCATGGGGCGGCTCGCATGATTAAACAAGCTGATTTGACTGCGAATAGACTAGTGGAGACCATCCAGGAACTGATGGCTGACCCAGAAAACCTAGAAAAAATGGCTCAATCAGCCTATGAATTAGGGATTCGTGACGCCTCAGATCGCTTGGTACAAGTTTTAGAAGAAATCTGTAAGTAAGAAAAATAGAATCTAGAGAGAGGAGGGAAGTAATGGCTAATTATCGTCTGGATCAGCGTAGTCGCTATCAAGAAGATTATCAGGAGAACCGTCAAACGCTCAACCAACGTCGCCAACCTAGCCGGCAAAGAAGTCAGGGCAATTACCGCTTAGATGCGAATGGACAACCTGTTATGCGCCCTAATCAGGATCGTCAGCGTCCTCATACTTATCAGGAAGCGCCCTATGACTATGAAGAAGCGCAAGGAGTTCCTAATCAGCCTGACTTTTCAGGCAGACGCCAGGGCAATCATCGTATTAAGCCCAAGCCGACTCAATCAAGTCAAGCCTGGACGGACTATGAAGAGAATTATGAGACCCGACTTATGACTAAGCCCAGAGCGGGTAACTATCGACAAACTCCTCATCACACTTCCCTCCCTAATCAAGAAAAAATAAGTAAGGAATTTGGACAAGCACGTTGGCCTAAGGGCAAGATGAAGCTATTTTCCGTCTTCGTTGTCTTAGTTTTAAGTTTGGCAGTAGTGGGTTATCGACTCTTGCCAACACATTATGTCAATGCTGTTCAGATTGTTGGAAACCAGCGAGTGGATGGTGAAGCCATTGTCGCCGCCTCAGGTATTCGCGATTTTGACCGAGTCAAAGACATCATGGCTAAGCGCAAGTCGATTGAACAAGCCATTATGAAGGAGAATCCACTTGTCAGCAAGGTGACCTTACGTCGTCCTAATATGCAGAGTCTCCAACTAGAGATTGAAGAACATGCTATTGTAGCCAAAATTAAATCAGGAAACCAATGGATTGCAGTTTTAGATAATGGGACTTGGGGTGATTTTAGTGCCAGTGTGGCAGCTAAAGAAGCGGTCAACCTAGACCAATTGCCAGAACTCTTGGTTCAGGCCCCATCAGGTCGAGTAACAGAGTTGACAAGCATGTTGAAACAAACCCCGCCTGATATTCTCAGTCAAATTGAAAGTCTCAAGCTAGGTCAAGAGGCTAGCAAGAATAGTGCCTTTGAAGCTAAGATGCGGGATGGCAACCTGGTTAAGGCAGTATTACCAACCTTCAATCTTAAGATGACTTTCTACAATCAAATGCTTAAAGAATTAGGTGATAAGAAGGGGACACTTAATCTGGAAGTGGGAGCCTACTTTACGCCATTTACAGGCCAACAACGGCCAGTAAGGGTCCAGTCTGGACAACAACCTTAATAGACAAATAGAAGCGAGGACTTAGTCCTCGCTTTTACTATATGCCCGTCTTCATAGTGTCCCGATAGCTAGTATGGGAAGGCTTTACTATGTGAAAAAGAACAAACAGAGACAAATAAGGGAAAAATCTATATTAATTCTTTGTGACAGGCATTATTTCGCTTCATATCAAGGCCAGTATGTGATAGAATTATAGGGAGAGATTATATCTCATCCAGGGAGTCCAAGGTTCCCTGTGAGAGGACAAAGGAGGGCTAACGCTTGTGAGAACCCCAGAAATTTTTGTTAGTTTAGATATTGGGACTACCTCAATTAAAGTGGTTGTAGCTGAGCACATGAATGGCCAAGTCAATATTATCGGCGTAGGTAATGAAAAATCACGTGGCTTAAGCCGTGGCGTGATTGTTGATATTGATGAAACGGTCTATTCCATTCAACAGGCCATTGCGCAAGCAGAGCAAAAAGCACAAGTTAAAATAAATGATGTCATTGTCGGCGTACCAAGTAACAAGCTGATGATTGATAACTGTCACGGCATGATTGCTGTTTCCAGTGATACTCGTGAGATTACCGAAAAAGATGTTAATAATGTCATTATGGCTGCTAAGGTGCGGTCTGTTCCACCTGAACGGGAAATTATTTCCATCATTCCAGAAGAATTTATTGTGGACGGTTTTACCGGTATTCGCGATCCTCAAGGTATGATTGGGGTTCGGCTAGAACTCTACGCACGCTTGATTACAGGTCCTAAGACCATCATCCACAACATTCGTCGTTGTGTGGAGAAGGCTGGACTCAACATTACGGAATTAGTGGTACAACCTCAAGCTATTGCAGAAGTAGCCCTAACGCCTGATGAACGTGAATTTGGGACCATCATCGTAGATATGGGTGGGGGCCAAACCAGTGCCTCAATTATTTATGACAACCAATTGAAGTATTCCTTCGTTGACCAGGAAGGTGGCGACTTCGTCACTAAGGATATTTCCTTAATCCTTAATACTTCCTTAGAAAATGCAGAACGGATTAAACGTGAGTTTGGTTATGCGGTCTCTCGTCAGACTTCTGAAGAAGAATACTTCCCAGTGGAGACAGTTGGGCGTAAGGAACCTGTTCGCGTAGATGAACGCTATTTATCAGAAATTATTGAAGCCCGTTTGGCGCAAATCTTTGAGACAGTTCGAGATGACTTGGAAGGGGTCGATGCCCTCGACTTACCAGGCGGTTTCGTTCTGACTGGTGGAGCGGCTTCCTTACCAGGCGTCTTAGAACTAGCCCAAGAGTATTTTGGTCCTAAGGTTCGCCTCTATATTCCAGAGCAAATGGGTATGCGGAACCCAGTCTTTACGACAGCTATTGGCATGGTAGAATATGCAGCAGGCTTAGATGTTGTGCATCGCATTGCGCAAGGAACTTATCAAGCAGCTAGTGCACCACGTCAAGATCGTGGGTTTGAGCGGCCTTATCAAGAGACTGCATCACAGGATGTAACAAACCAGCCAATGATGCCACCTCGTCAGCAAGCGCCTCGCCGTCCGGTAAGACCAGAGCGTCAACGGACGGTAGCAGAGCCAGTATCAGATTATGATGCATACTCCAACCTTGGAGGCTATGCTGCTGAAGAAAGCAACTATGTTCCAGAACCAGAGGCAGGCGTTAATTATGATAACCCAGTCCCTGTTGTAGGAAATGGCATTATCAGTAAAATCCAAGCATTTTTCAGAACATTTTTCGATTGAGATTCAGGAGGAACGATTTATGGAATTAGCATTTGATTCAATTAACGGCCGTGACGGCGCCGTTATCAAAGTCATCGGGGTCGGTGGGGCCGGCGGTAATGCCGTTAACCGTATGATCGCTGAAGGCGTCCAAGGGGTAGAGTTTATTGTAGCCAATACAGATACTCAAGCTCTCAAAGGCTCACAAGCAGAAACTAAGATTCAATTAGGTCCTAAGGTAACCAAGGGCTTAGGGGCAGGTTCAGTCCCTGAAGTAGGTCTTAAGGCTGCTGAAGAAAGCGAAGAACAAATCCGTACAGTACTTGAAGGCGCAGACTTAGTCTTCGTAACAGCTGGTATGGGTGGGGGGACCGGTACGGGTGCTGCCCCAATCGTAGCGCGCATTGCCAAAGAATTAGGCGCCTTAACAGTGGGTGTCGTGACACGTCCATTCACCTTTGAAGGTCCTAAACGTGGTCGTTACGCTGCTGAAGGTCTTAAGAACTTGAAGGAAAACGTGGACACCTTGGTGACCATCTCTAACAACCGTCTCTTAGAAATCGTTGACCGTAAGACACCAATGTTAGAAGCTTTCTCTGAAGCGGATAACGTTTTACGTCAAGGGGTTCAAGGGATTTCTGACTTGATTACTGCACCAGGTTACGTCAACTTGGACTTTGCTGATGTGAAGACCGTCATGAAAGACCAAGGGACTGCCCTCATGGGTATTGGGGTGGCTTCTGGTGAAAACCGTACTGCTGAAGCAACTAAGAAGGCTATTTCTTCTCCACTCTTGGAAGTTTCAATCGATGGGGCTGAACAAATCCTCTTGAACATTACCGGTGGTTCTGACTTAACCCTCTTTGAAGCTCAAGATGCCAGCGAAATCGTGGCCAACGCTTCAACTAGCGATGTAAACATCATCTTCGGTACTTCTATCAACGAAAACCTAGGCGATGAGGTAGTAGTTACGGTTATCGCAACTGGGATTGATACTGAGAAGAATGCGCCTAGCAAGATGGCTCAACGCCCAGCGCGCAACAATTACAATGCAGCGCCTGCAAGCAATGCGCCAGAGCCAAGCCAACCAGCAGTGTCACCAAGCAATGACATTGAATTAGCACCACGCGGTCGCGAGAGCGAACGTGACTTATTCAGCGACTGGGATATCCGTCGTGAACAAAGCACTCGTGAGTCTGCTCATGACATGCCACAGCGGACTTTCCAACGTTCAAGTGACGTTAGCCGAAATCGTCAAGTTGACACAACGGAAGATAACGAACTTGATACACCACCATTCTTCCGCAAACGCCATCGTGGCTAGTTTAATCAACTAGTTGTTGGCAAGCACCATGGGCACGCAAGTCTACGCTTCTGGGCGCTAGCTGGCGTGCCTATGGTCGTTATTGAAGAAGAAATCAAGTAAAGAGGTAGAGCCATTATGCTGATACAATTTATTTCTTGGGCCTTTACGGCTTATGAGACCCTCATTCTTATCTGGGCTATCATGTCCTGGTTCCCTGATGCCCGTTACAGTGAATTGGGACAGTGGGTTGGGAGACTAGTTGAGCCTTATGTTGAGCTCTTTGATCGCTTTATCCCTCCAATAGGGAACGTTAGTCTTTCGGCCTTTGCGGCACTTGCGGTTCTCCATTTAGTGCGTAATTTTCTCTTTCGTCTCTTGATTGGGGTGTAATCCCATGAAAGAGGGCATTTATCAACATTATCGTAAAGAAGAACAGGCCTTCATTGACTATGTGCTAGAACAGATGGCTTATGCGGCTAGTCGCTATTGTCCGGTCACTAGTTACTTTGTGACTCCGCGTGAGGCCCTGATTGCCCAGCAACTGGCTAATGGACAGGATGAAGTTCAATTAGCCTGCCAAGGTGGCTTGCCAGGAGCTGAACGTCAAAGACTGGTTTTTTATCCCCAGTATTATGATTTAGAAACTAGCGACTTCCAGATTCAAGCCCTGAAGATTCACTTTCCGCAGAAATTTGCCAATATAAGACATGGGTCTATCCTAGGTTCTCTCCTAGGGGCTGGCTTAGAACGCAATCGAATTGGTGATATCATCACGGATGGTCAAGACTGGCAAGTGCTAGTGGATGCCAAGATTGCGCCCTATGTTTGTCAGAATGTGACTAAGATAGGAAATGTCGGAGTAAGGCTTGAGAATATAGAGCCTGATCAGCTTCTGACGCCACAAGTCCTCTGGGAAGACCAGACGGTCATTACAACGTCATTAAGGCTTGACACTATGCTGAGTAAAGTCTATAATTTTTCTAGACAGCGTGCAAAAGAAGCCGTCTTAGGGGGCTTGGTCAAGGTCAATTATTTAGAAATTAATCGACCGGATTTTGAGCTAGAGGCAGGCGATTTTGTTTCGCTTAGGAAGTTTGGACGTTTTCAAATTGATGCCGAAGAGGGGTTGACTCGTAAAGACAATATTCGTCTTAAGGTCAAAGTCCTAGTCGTCTAAAGAAGAGAGCAAGAACAAAGGAGTGT
This sequence comes from Abiotrophia sp., assembly GCF_057275535.1. NCBI lineage: Bacteria > Bacillati > Bacillota > Bacilli > Lactobacillales > Aerococcaceae > Abiotrophia > Abiotrophia sp. The sequence goes on along the minus strand of NZ_DBHIRJ010000001.1, from coordinate 229,783 downwards.
GTGACATGCCAATTACACCAAATGATATTTTAACCAAAGACTTTGATCGCGAATTCAGAGGTTACGCCAGAGAGGAAGTCAATGAATTTCTAGATGAAGTTGTCGTTGATTACGAACGTGCTTTGGATCAAGTGACTGCCCTTAAACGCCAGTTAGCGGAAGCTGATGAGAAAATCAAAAATTTTGAGAAATTGCAAGAATCCTTGAATAGCTCAATCTTGATTGCTAACGAAGCCGCTGAACGCCTTAAACAAAATGCCCGCAAGGAAGCTGAACTCATTATTTATGAGGCAGAACGTGAGTCTGATCGCATCATTGCTAATGCACATGATACCGTCAACCACTTGGCTAATGAAGTAGAACTCTTACGTCATAATGGACGCAACCTCCAATTCGAAATGCAACGCATGTTGACTCAACAATTGGATTTAATTAAGTCTCAAACATTTGAACAGGAAATTGCTTTTGCAACACCTGCGACAGAAGATAGTCAAGCTGAAGAACGTAGTTCTGAGCGCGTGGCTGCCTTAGAACAAGAAGTGGAGACACAAGTTACATCTGACGTTGAAGAATTCGTACATGAAACTCAAGGTGACGTAGAAGCTAAGGCGGCACCTGACAAGGATGACCAAGCTTCTGTTGAAAGTATCTTGGGCCAAACCATCAAAATTGAATTACCAGAAATGATGTAAGACCACTATCTTCACTACACATCCCCAGCGATCTAGGAAGGGTGCAAGCCTAGAGTTCCCTGTAGAGTAGATAATCAGCTTACTTATAATGCCCGGTGAACCAAAGTAGCCGGTGCCGCTTAAAGAGCGTTATCATGTAAGAGAATTTGTATGACTACAAATAAAATTGGGTGGTACCACGTTGCGACGTCCCGTTGAGGGGCGTCTTTTTATATTTTTTTTGTAGTTAATACTGTCAAGAAAGGAATATTGCCAATATGAAACTAAAAGAGACCCTCAACCTCGGTCAAACCGATTTCGCCATGCGGGCGAATTTGCCAACAAAAGAAGTTATCCTACAAAAAGAGTGGGAAGATGCGGATCTTTATCAACAAATCCAAGCTAAGAATGCTGACAAGCCGACTTATGTTCTCCACGATGGGCCTCCATATGCCAACGGGAAAATCCACATGGGCCATGCCCTCAATAAGATTAGTAAGGATATCATCATTCGCTCTAAATCCATGTCTGGCTTCCGGTCGCCTTATGTACCAGGTTGGGACACACATGGTCTGCCAATCGAATCTGCCCTGACTAAGCAAGAAGGGGTTGACCGCAAGTCCATGTCTGTGGTCGAATTCCGCAAACTCTGTCAAGAATATGCCCTACGCCAAGTAGAAGGCCAAAAAGCTGACTTCAAACGCTTAGGTGTGACAGGTGAATGGGACAATCCTTACTTGACCCTAGCTCCTGAATACGAAGCGGCACAAATCCGTATTTTCGGCCAAATGGCGGCAAAAGGCTATATCTACAAAGGCTTGAAGCCAATCTATTGGTCACCATCGAGTGAATCGTCCTTAGCAGAAGCCGAAGTCGAATATGCAGATGTAACCTCTCCTTCTATCTACGTGGCTTTCAAGGTCAAGGACGGCAAAGGCATTGTGCCTGAAAATGCTGAGTTCGTAATCTGGACTACCACGCCTTGGACTTTACCAGCTAACTTAGGGATTTCAGTGAGCCCTGTGGCTAGCTATGTTCAAGTCAAAGTGGGAGACCGTCATTTCATCGTAGCCCAAGACTTGCTGGAGTCCTTAGCTCAAACCCTCAACTGGGAAGATTACCAAGTAGAAGCGCACTATCAAGGGAAGGACTTTGACCGACTCACTGCTTGGCATCCTTTCTATGAACGGGAGTCCCTACTCATGGTGGGAGATCACGTAACCCTAGATGCAGGGACTGGTTTGGTACATACTGCTCCTGGTCACGGGGAAGATGACTACCATGTTGGTAAAGCCTATGGTTTAGATATTCTGTCCCCATTGGATAACCAAGGTCACTATACTCATGAAGCTCCTGGCCTTGAAGGTGTCTTCTATGCAAAAGGCAACAAACTAGTAGTGGAATTACTCAAGGAAAAGGGTGCCCTGCTGTCTTATTCTGAATTTGTCCACAGTTACCCGCATGACTGGCGGACTAAAAAACCTGTTATTTATCGGGCGACACCACAATGGTTTGCTTCTATTGATAAATTCCGTGAAGAATTGCTTGAAGCAATTGAAACACAAGTTAAATGGTACCACCCATCAGGCCAGCCACGTATCTACAACATGATTCGTGACCGGGGTGACTGGGTCATCTCTCGTCAACGTGCATGGGGTGTGCCACTCCCTATCTTCTATGCTGAAAATGGGGAAGCTATCTTAACAGCTGAAACCATTGAACATGTGGCAAGCTTATTTGAAACACACGGTTCTAATGTCTGGTTCGAACGTGAGGCTAAGGACCTCTTGCCTGAAGGCTTCACGCATCCTGCTAGCCCAAATGGTAAATTCACCAAGGAAACTGACATCATGGACGTATGGTTCGACTCTGGGACCTCTTATGCAGGGGTTTTAGAAGCCAGAGATTATCTGACTTTCCCAGCAGACCTCTACTTGGAAGGGTCTGACCAATACCGTGGTTGGTTCAACTCAAGCTTTACCACTTCGGTTGCTGCTAAGGGCGTACCGCCATATAAGGCAGTGCTGTCTCAAGGCTTCGTCTTAGACGGCAAAGGCAACAAGATGAGTAAGTCATTAGGTAACGTAATTGTGCCGGAAGAAGTCATGAATGAGCTTGGAGCTGACATTATCCGCCTATGGGTTCTCAGTGTGGACTCAGAATCAGATGTACGGATTTCTAAGGATATCCTCAAGCAAATTGCTGAGGCTTACCGTAAAATCCGGAATACCATCCGCTTCATGCTAAGCCACGTGTCAGACTTTGACCCAAGCAAGGACACTGTAGCTTTTGAAGACTTACGTCCAGTTGATCAATACATGACAGCTAAGTTCAAGCTCTTTGTCAACGACCTTTTAAGTGCCTACGATAAGTTTGAATTTGCTAGCATCTATAAGAAGGTCATCAACTTCATGACGGTTGACTTGTCTGCCTTCTACTTGGATTTCGCTAAGGACGTACTCTATATCGAAGCGCCAGATAGCTTACCTCGTCGTCAAATGCAAACCGTCATCTACGGCATCTTGCGTGACCTCTTGCCACTCTTAACTCCAGTCCTCTTGCATACCATGGAAGAAGCTTGGAAGGAATTGCCAGGGGTTGAAGGCTTTGTTCAGTTAGCAGAATTCCCTCAAGCAGTAGATGGGACCGCTTATCAAGCCCTGGTGGATCAGTGGAAACTCTTCTTCCATGTCCAACAAGGGGTTCAAAAAGCCTTAGAGGAAGCGAAAAATGCAGAACAAGATCCAATCAAGAAATCTTTTGAAGCAGCAGTAACCCTCTATGTCAATGAAGAACAAGCCAAGGCTTTGAAGGCCTTGAGTCAAGATTTAGATCAATTACTCATTGTCTCTCATCTAGACTTAGTGACCACACCGGCACCAGATCACGCCTTAGTCTTAGACGATTATGCAGTTTCTGTTAGCCGCGCTCAAGGGCATGTCTGTGAACGATGCCGGGCAGTCCGTCCAGAAGTAGGAACGATTGCGGAGGCTCCAACCCTTTGCCATCGTTGCCACCAGATTGTTAAGACACATTACCCTGCTTACTTTGAAGCAGAATAATAATATAGTAAGTAAGAGCAACATTCCTTTCGGATGTTGCTTTTGCTTGAAATGGAGCATGATAAATGAACAAAAAACTTCAGTCTAAAGACGCCCTGTATTTAGGTTCCATGCTGTTTGGGATGTTATTTGGGGCAGGAAACCTTATTTTCCCAGTTCACTTAGGACAAGAAAGTGGCGCTCAGGTAGGACCAGCTGTGGTTGGACTCTTGATTTCAGCTATCGGCTTGCCTTTCCTGACCATTCTCGCTATGGGAATGTCTAAGAGTAAGAGTGTAACCGAACTAGCCAGCCGTGTCGGCAAAAAGTTCAGTGTGATTTTTACGGTTTTGCTCTATCTGGTAATTGGCCCTTTATTTGCGGTGCCACGCTTGGCAAGTACATCTTATACTATTGGGGTAGCCCCCTTTATCGAATCGAGTCACCAAGGACAAGGACTTCTAATCTATTCCCTCATCTTCTTCCTAGTAGCGGGCTTTCTGTCCTTGAATCCGGGCAAGATTTTGGATTATATTGGCAAAATTCTTAACCCTGCCTTTTTACTGGTTTTAGGACTACTTTTGACCCTGACAGTTCTCAATCCGATGGGGCAAGCTGGGCAAATGATGGCCCAGGGGCGCTATGCTCAACAAGCAATGGCAACAGGCTTTCTGGAGGGGTATCAGACCCTGGATGTGCTAGCGGCTCTAGCTTTTGGGATTGTCATGGTTCAAGCTATGAATCGTTTAGGGATTCAGGAGCCAGGTGAGCTGGCTAGAGGTATGGTCAAATCCGGCGCCATTAGTATCGTCTTAATGGGGCTAATTTATGGCCTCTTGGCCTATGCTGGGGCGACATCCTTGGGGCACTTCTCCATGAGTGCCAATGGTGGGATTGCGCTAGCTCAGATTGCTAATCACTATCTCGGTTCAGCAGGCAGTATCCTTTTGGCCTTAATTGTTATTCTGGCCTGCCTTAAGACTGGGGTAGGGCTCCTGACGGCTTTTTCAGAGGCAATGGTGGATCTATTTCCTAGTCTGGATTACAAGCATTACTTACTAGCGGTTAGCCTCTTGGCTACCCTTATCGCTAATGCCGGTTTAACTCAAATTATTGCTTGGGCAGTTCCGGTGCTCATGTTTCTCTATCCTTTGGCCATTGTCCTAGTCATGGTCACCTTACTGTGCCGAGGTCGGGCAATCGACAGCCTTTACTACCAATGGGCTATGGCACTGACAGGGATAGTGGCGCTAATCGATGGCATTCAAGCCATGCCAGAGCTAGCTTGGCTACTACCATTGAAAGCATTAGCCTCTACATTCTCTACTTATTTGCCCCTGAGTGGCCAGAGCCTAGGTTGGATTGTACCTAGTTTGTTGGGTTTGGCTATTGCACATTGGCAAGTGAGACGAAAAGTATCGTAAAATCATAAGTGAAAGAGCTTGGGCTTGCCCAAGCTCTTTTTCTATATAAAAAAGAGGGCAGGAACCATAGTTCCTACCCAAATCCGTTAGTGCCGTTTGGTCATATAGATGTTTTGAACCCGCAATCTAAGCAGGTGGGCACCTAACGCCTAACCGCTGACTACCAAGTGAAAAGGCCTGTCATAAGTCAGTCGAGTTGGTTCCCTATATCTAAAGAAAAATGTTCGGTCAACACAGTGTATATGTCACGTACACCACAGATCTTCTATACTTTTATTATAGCACGACTTGCTAAATTTGCAAGTAAGCGCTCTTATTTTTTGAGGATTTCTTTAACTTTTTGGTAGTAGTGAGCCAAGGCTTCTTCATACTTACCACTAGGGTCTGCTTGGAAGAACTGGTGATGAGCTAACTCCTTAGGCAAATATTCTTGAGCTACGATATGACCAGGATAGTCGTGGGGATAGCGGTAGTCAAGTCCTCGACCCAACTTGTCAGCGCCTTGATAGTGGCTGTCCCGCAAATGGTCTGGGACAGGGGCGACTTGTCCTTGGTCAATCGCAGCCATAGCAGACTTGATAGCACGATAGCTAGTATTGGATTTTGGACTCAAGGCTAGGTCGATGACCGCAAAACCTAAGGGAATGCTGGCTTCTGGCAGGCCTAGCTTTTCAGCGGCTTGAATGGCCGCAACCGTTCTTTGCGTGGCAGCTGGGTGGCCTAGACCAATATCCTCATAGGCAATCACTAGCAGGCGACGGCAGGCAACCGTCAGCTCGCCGGCAGTCAGTAATATGGCTAGGTAATAAAGGGCAGCGTCGACATCACTGCCGCGGATGGATTTTTGTAGGGCGGAGATGACGTCGTAGTGGGCGTCACCATTCTTATCATGTTGAAGTCGGCGACGTCGCAAGCAATCACTGGCCACTGCCATGTCGATGATAATTTGCCCATTTTGGTCCGGTTCAGTTGACAGGACTGCCAGCTCTAAGGCGTTAAGGCTGGTCCGAATATCACCGCCCGAAACTTGGGCAAAATGTTCCAAAACGCCATCCTGGACTTGTACAGGGTACTTACCGAGCCCACGTTCTTGATCGTCTAAGGCCCGAGTCAAACCAAGGCAAACCTGCTCAGGGCTGAGGGGCTTGAGTTCAAAAATTTGCACCCGACTTCTAATGGCGGGGTTGATGGCGATATAGGGGTTCTCGGTAGTCGCCCCAATCAGAATAATCCGACCACTCTCCAGATGTGGTAGCAGGAAATCCTGTTTGGTGGTGTTTAATCGGTGAATTTCATCCAAGAGTAAGATAAGGGTGCCAGAAAATTTGGCTTCTTCTACTACTTGTTCCAGTTCTTTCTTACCATCGGTGGCCGCATTCAGGGTTCGGAAGGCATAACGGGTCGAGCCTGCAATAGCGCTGGCAATGGAAGTTTTGCCAATGCCGGGCGGTCCGTATAGAATCATGGAAGTCAGGCGTTTGGCTTGCACCATGCGCTGGATAATCTTACCAGGGCCAACAAGGTGCTCCTGACCAAGAATATCTTCCAGTTGACGTGGACGCATGCGATAGGCGAGTGGTTGGAGCATGGGAGGCCTCCTTTCGTTCAGTTATCTGCCTATTCATCATACCGCAAAAGACCTAATGACACAAATCTTCTGACCAAACTTATGGATAGGCGAAAGGCTGGGAGTGTGCTATAATAAGAAAGAAAGTCTAGTCTGAGAGGAGGAGGCCAAGATGGCTATTTATCTTGATTATGCGGCGACAACACCTGTTCGTCCGGAAGTTGTCCAAGCTATCACAAGCTCCTTATCCCAACTTTATGGGAATCCCTCTAGCACTTATCAATTGGGCAAGTCTGCCAAGTATGCGCTCAAACAGGCTCGTGAGACCATTGCTCAGGATTTGGGCTTAGCCTCAGGGTCTTGCCTCTACTTCACGTCAGGAGCGACAGAAGCTAATAACTGGGCTATCTGGTCTCAGGCTCAAAGTGCTCTTGCAGTGGGGAAAGCGCCTCACTTGGTGGCTTTGGCTGTAGAACATCCCTCTGTGGATTTAGCTCTCAAGCGTTTAGAAGAACAGGGCTGGACCATTTCCTGGATTCAACCCCAAGATGGGGGCAGTGACCAAGACCTGATTGACCAATTTCTAGCGGCTAGTCAGGAAGATACTAGTGGCTGGGTAGCCATGGCGGTCAACAATGAAGTAGGCGCCATTTACCCCATTCCTGGCTTGGCACAAGAAGCTCGTCAGCGCGGTTATTTTTTCCATGTTGACTTGGTTCAAGGGATTACCAAACTGCCTTGGCAACTAGACCAGATAGCCACTTCTTGGAGCCTATCGGGCCATAAGCTGGGTGGGCCTAAAGGAATCGGCTTACTCTACTTCCAAGCATGGCAAGATCAACCAGGGCTGCAACCTTACTTGATAGGTGGCGGGCAAGAAGCTGGTATGCGAGCTGGAACTGAGAATCTAGCCTATATTCAGGGCTTGGCTCAAGCTATCCATCTATCTCTAGCAGAAGCGGAGCAGCGACAAGCGCATTTGGCAAACTTGGAAGCTTACTTCTTGGAGGAGCTAACTCGAGCAGGAATTGATTATCAAGTCAACCGACCGCAGGCGCATCATTTGCCAGGCTTCCTTAATCTCTGGCTCAAAGGCCTCAAGGCTAGTCAGGTCCTAATCCATTTAGATTTGGCTAAGATTTATGTTTCGGCTGGGTCAGCCTGTTCGGCAGGTAGTCTAGAACCTAGTCGAGTCCTTAAGGGTTACTATCCTGACCAGGAAGACCGGCAGCGTGAAAGTATTCGTCTGACCATGGGGTTGGACGTGACGCAAGCAGACTTAGACCAAGTGGTCAAACAACTTGGCCTCTTAAAAGCAAGACAACAAAAGTAAACAAGAAAGGCGATGAATTATGGCATTCACCAAACAAGCAACCTTAAAAGGTTTTAACCGTACCTTCGAAATCAACCCAGCCTGCAAACCTTATACTTTGCGGGACAATGGCTTTACCGAGTCAACTGGCGGTAACTTCCAATACAAACGTCCTCTAGACAGCCACCACCGTGATGGCTTGGTGCTCAAGGTCTTGGTTAACAAGGACTTGAAGACCCTCAAAATCTCAACCGTAAATAACAAGGGTTTAACTGCTGTCGATGTGACCAAGTTAGCTCATAATGAAATGGTTGTAGAGAAGATTAACTTTATCTTTGACGGTTTCGTTGAGCGTAACGTTTTAACTGAAGTCTAGCCTAAGTGGGGAGAACGAGAGAGTGCTTTCGTTCTCTTCTTCTGTTATCAATTAAGCACATATGTCAGGATGCTCTGCCTTCCACGGAGTTATCCATAGAGAGAAAGAAAGGAAAAGAACAATGTCAACAAATGGAAAACGTGTCGTTTTGGGTATGAGCGGAGGCGTAGATTCTTCTGTCGCTGCCTTGCTACTCAAGGAGCAGGGCTATGAAGTCATCGGCCTCTTCATGAAAAACTGGGACGATACTGACGAAAATGGTCACTGTACAGCGACTGAAGACTACCAAGACGTAGTCAAAGTCGCGGAGAAAATTGGAATTCCCTATTATTCTGTTAACTTCGAGAAAGAATATTGGGACCGGGTCTTTGAATATTTCTTACGCGAATATCGGGCGGGGCGTACGCCTAACCCAGATGTGATGTGTAACAAGGAAGTCAAATTCAAGGCCTTCCTAGATTATGCTATGGAATTAGGGGCAGACTATATTGCCATGGGGCACTATGCTCGTTCGGAGCGCGATGAAAATGGAGTAGTCCACCTCTTGCGTGGCCTAGATAATAATAAGGACCAAACCTACTTCCTTAGTCAACTCTCCCAAGCCCAACTCCAGAAGGCGCTCTTCCCTTTGGGCCATTTGCAGAAGTCTGAAGTTCGTGCCTTAGCAGAAGAGGCCGGCTTGGCGACTGCCAAGAAGAAGGATTCAACCGGTGTCTGCTTCATTGGAGAACGGGATTTCAATGAATTTCTTTCCAACTACCTACCCAATAAACCGGGTAAAATGGTGACCCTAGATGGCCAAGTCAAGGGCAAGCACATGGGGCTTATGTACTATACTATTGGCCAACGTCAAGGCTTAGGGATTGGTGGCGGTGGCACTAGCAATGAACCTTGGTTTGTCATTGGTAAGGATCAAACCACGCAAACCCTCTATGTAGGTCAGGGCTTCCATCATCCAAATCTCTATTCAGACTATCTGACGGCTAGTGAAGTATCCTTTACAGCGCCTAATTTGTCGGATGTGCCAGAAGAATTCCGATGCACGGCCAAGTTCCGCTACCGCCAACAAGATATTGGAGTGACGGTTAAGCTCAGCCAAGATAAGACACAGGCGACTGTTATTTTTGATGAACCAGTCCGGGCCATTACACCGGGGCAGGCAGTGGTCTTCTATGATGGCCAAGAGTGTCTGGGTGGCGGGCTGATTGATGCGGCCTACAAAGATGGGGTGCAACGCCAATATGTCTAAGGAGCAACTTCGTTGGACTGAGGCTATTCCGACTGTCCAAGACTATCTTGATTTGCGGATTGCTACAGGCTTGGGGGCTAAACCCCCTCAAGAAGTGGCTGAACGCGCGCTAGCTAATTCCCTCTATATGATTTGCGCCTACCAGGGTCAGCGGCTGGTTTGTTTTGCCCGGATTGCTGGGGACGGTGCCTTATCTTATATGATCAATTCGGTCATGGTGGCACCTGATTTCCAAGGTCAAGGTCTGGGTAAGGCCCTGATGCAAGCTGTCACTGACTGGCTCATAGCGAATGCGGATCCGTCTGCTTATGTCTGCTTGATGGCTAAGGAACCAGCCGACCGACTCTATCAGCAATTTGGTTTTCAAGTTATTCCAGGCAATATTGGGATGCGCTGGTTTAAGCCCTAAGTCTCATCACCTAGCCTTAAGAAAGGAGGCCGCTTATGGCTGAGCAAATACGTTTGATTGGCGAAGTTGAATCGGTCTTTTTCGAAAACCCACAGAACCTTTATAAGGTGCTACGGGTTAAGGTGCTAGAGACGGACAACGACCTAATAAGCGAGGACTATGTTACTTGTACGGGTCAATTTGCAGCCTTGCATCTCGATACGGCCTATGAATTCTTTGGCCAAGTGACCGTGCATCCACGTTATGGCGAGCAATTTGCGGTTAGTCGCTACCAACAAGTAGCGCCAACTTCTGAAGCGGGACTAGTAGAATTTCTTTCTAGTGCCCGCTTCACGGGGATTGGTAAAACTCTAGCCCAAAGGATCGTGGATCAGTTGGGGCTAGAAGCTATTGATTTAATCTTACAAGATCCAGACTGCCTCAAATCAGTCAAAGGCTTAACGCCAGACAAACGCCAAGTACTAGCCCAAACCTTGCGCCAACACCAGGGAACTGAACGCATCTTCTTGCAGCTAACAGAGTGGGGTTTTGGACCTAAGCTGGCGGATAAAATTTATCAGACCTTCAAGGATCAAACGCTGGCCACGATTGAGAATAATCCCTACGCCCTAGTGGCCAAGGTAGAAGGGGTTGGTTTCAATAAGGCTGATGCCCTAGCTGAACAACTTGGTATTGAGGCTGACGCTGTCACACGTTTGGTGGCGGGACTCTACACGGCCGTATCCGAAGTTTGCTTGCGGTCAGGAGACACCTATGTCCAGCGGCCACGTTTGCTGGCACTTGCTACCAAGATTCTAGAACGTAGTCGGTCTTTTCTGATTGAGGAAGAGCGATTAGTAGAAGCCTTGGACTTGGCTATCTTGGAAGGGACGCTCTATTCCTTGGACCAAGGCATTATGTTGCCAAGTCTTTATCATGCCGAGATGGGAATCGTAGGTCGCATCAGCGACTTCTTCCAGTATGAAGAAGTGGAGACTTTCAGCAAGACAGAAATTGAAGACAAGCTGGATCAAGTAGCCCGTGAGACGGGAATCGACTATGATGAAACTCAACGCCAGGCCATGATTCTAGCCATGCAATCGCCACTTTCCGTGATTACGGGTGGTCCAGGTACGGGGAAGACGACCTTGATACGTGGAATTTTGACGCTCCACCGCCTCTTGCATGGCTATCATCAGGGCGATGTGACCAATCCTTATCAGACTGGCCCCGTCTTGTTAGCCGCCCCAACAGGTCGAGCAGCCAAGCGTATGCAGGAAATGACGGATATACCGGCTTCCACCATCCACCGGCTGATTGGGTTCAATCGTGAGACCACAGTGGAGGGCTTTGATCCGACGCCACTGGAAGGTCAGCTACTGGTAGTGGATGAAATGTCTATGGTGGATACTTGGTTGATGAATTGGCTTTGGATGGCCATTGGCTACCGAATTCAAGTTATTCTGGTAGGGGATAAGCATCAATTGCCTTCGGTCGGGCCAGGTAAAGTCTTTTCAGACTTGATTGAGTCTGGGGTGATTCCTACTATTAGTCTGACTAAGATTTATCGCCAAGCCCAAGATAGTTCCATTATTCAACTAGCCCATCAGATTCGCCAGGGACGCCTACCGCAGAACCTTATGGAAAGACAGCCTGACCGCTCCTTTATCCCTTGTAAGACCCAGCAGGTAGCTCAAGTGGTGGAACAGGTGGTAGGCCACGCCTTGACGAGGGGCTTTGATGCCAATACCCTGCAAGTTCTGGCACCAATGTATAAGGGGCCTGCTGGTATTACCGCCCTTAACCAACTCTTGCAAGGACTCTTCAATCCGCCTAGCCGCAAGAAACCTCAACTAGAGTATTTCGACCAAATTTTTCGTCTGGGGGATAAGGTGCTTCAGTTGGTCAACAATGCAGAGGAAGGCGTCTATAATGGGGACATCGGGAAAATCGTCGGTGTCTTCTCAGCACAGGCGTCTAGCAGTGGGAGCGAAGAGGTCGTGGTGGCTTTTGATGACGATAAGGAACTGACCTATCGACGGTCAGATTTTGATCAGTTGACTTTGGCCTACTGTTGTTCAGTCCACAAATCCCAGGGGAGCGAGTATCCGCTAGTTATACTGCCTCTGGTCGATGCCTACTATCGTATGTTGCGCCAGGACTTGCTTTACACAGCTGTCACCCGAGCGCAAGCGAGTTTGGTTTTGGTGGGGGACCCGGACGCTTATGTCCAAGCGGTTAGTCAGAATCGTGATCCACGCCGTACCAACCTGAAGGACCTGCTAGAAATTAAATTAGCTGGGCTGACGCATGGAGAGAAGGTAGAGCAAGAGCTAGCGTCAGGAGAGAGCCAAGTTTTAGGCCTAGATGCTGGAAAAGCTGAAGTTAGTGTAACAGATCAGGCCTCGCCTCAAGCTAGTCCTGCGGCAAGTTTTTCGCTTGCGGTGCAATCAAGAGACTGGGCACCTAAGCAGCAAGAGATCTTCCGCTTAAGCCAGGATTTGATAGAACAAATTGATCCCATGATTGGCATGGAGGGAATCAGCCCTTACGACTTTGAGAGTCAAACTTGCTAAAGTCCTTTATTCTTAGCGAATAAGGGGCTTTTTTCATGCTTTGAGTTTGTGAAATAAACGCTACCAAGTGCAAAATAATTGTCTATTCTACTGAGCATGATATAATCTAGGTATACTATATCCGAGGAGGAATGACCATGTCATTTACATTACCAGCCTTGCCATACGCCTATGATGCGCTTGAACCAGCTTTTGACGCGCGCACCATGGAAATTCACCACACCAAGCACCACCAAACCTATGTTAACAACTTGAATGCAGCCTTAGAAGGTCACGCAGACTTGGCAGCTAAGTCTATCGAAGACTTAGTCGCTAACCTTAAGGATTTGCCTGAAAGCATCCAAACAGCGGTCCGTAACAATGGTGGGGGTCACTTCAACCACAGCTTCTTCTGGGAAAGCCTACAAGCACCAAGTTCAGAAGCAGCTATTCCTGCTGGGCTTAAGTCTCGCTTAGAAGCAGACTTTGGTTCTGTTGAAGCCTTCAAAGAAGCTTTCGCTAAGGCAGCTGCGACTCGCTTTGGTTCTGGTTGGGCTTGGCTTGTAGACCGTGACGGTCACTTAGAAGTCCTATCTACTGCTAATCAAGACACACCATTAGAATTGGGGCTTAAGCCACTTTTAGGTTTAGATGTGTGGGAACATGCTTACTACCTCCACTATCAAAACCGTCGTCCAGACTATATCCAAGCCTTTTTCTCAGTAGTTAACTGGGATAAGGTAGCATCACGTTTGGGCTAATATTGGACTAGCGCATAGAGAAGCTGAGACTTAAGTCTCAGCTTTTTTGTATTTAAGAGGTCACTTGATAGTGATGGTCGTTGTTAAAGTAAAGGTGACTAGGAAAATTATTTAACCTATTTTATAGAAAACTGTAGATTAGCCTATAAGAATTTAAGTGTGCAATAGATTTAGAGACTGGATTAAGGAGAATAAGTAGAGGTATTCAAAGATAGAAGCATTTAGGGTATAAGCTATTCTAATAAATACTTCAATTACGAACATTGGCTTAACAAACAATAGATTTTATTCAAGTGGGATAAAATTATCTTGAAAGTAAGCGGGAAATCGGATACAATCTAACTAATATTTAATGTTTTTTTAATCTATACCTATTTTAGCCTTGAGGAGGTCGCAAAATGTTCAAACTAGAGCTTAGGCACTTTTTAAAGAATCATCGCTTTGTCTACTTACTCTTAATCTTGCCACTTGTGACCATGCTAGGGCTAGGACTATATCGTGGACAGGTTAGTCATGACCTAAGGCATCAAGAGCGACAACAGGCCAATCGTTTGGCTTCGGATTTGAACTGGTCCATCTCCAACATGCAAAGGCAGGGAGTATCAGAGGAAAATCCACTTTTAGTTAGCTTGAAGGAAGCAGAAAAGTCACGTTTTGATTACAGTGTGGCGGCCTATTATGAAGAATGGGATCGAGTGAACCAGGACAAGCTTTCTATATGGCGAACCCTATTAGCTCTCAATAATCAGGGTAAGGAGTTATTGAGTATCTCGCGTCAACAGATTGAAGCAGAATTACCTGTTATCGAATGGCAGGTCAATTACCAAATCGGTTGCTTGGATGTCAAGACAACGCGAGAATCCAGTTATCTAATGACACAACTCTCTCCTTATTTGTTGGGAATTCCACTGCTTTTGTTGTTCTCCTATTTGGTAGGGTTACCACTCCTAAGAGATTTATTCGCTAATCAGCAGGCTTTTCTCAAAACTTTACCTGTACCTTATAGTCGCTTGCTAAGCCGACGCTTAGGTGTATTCTTGTGCCTAGGACTAGGCTATGGTTTGTCGATGGCAGTTGGGTGGGCTATCTATCATGTTCTTTTTGACCAACTTCCCCTTACGGCTTTACTTCATTATCCTATGGCACCTGGTTGGCCCCTGTGGCAGGGGATCTTGGCTCTCTATCTATTCTGGTTAGGGCTGGTAATTCTTTTCTGGCTTATTTTGCTACTTATTAATCGATGGGTGCAAGAGCTTTTATTAGTTTGGCTAGGTCTAGGTGTGTCGGTTACTTTATTAGCTGAGTTTAGTCGCCTCTTTGACTTCTATCCTTTTTATTCTATTTTTAGCTACTGGGATATTAATGGTTTTGTTTTACACCAGTCAAGCCTAGAAATCTTCTATACAGCGGTTATTCTTTTCGGTCTCTTACTTGGTATCTGGCGGGTGATAGTAACCCTATCCTATGCAGTACTTAAACGTGGTCGAGCGCGTCGCCGTTACGACTTATCTTCTAGCCGTTTCCAAACAAGTTTTGAATGGCTGAAGCTATTAAGAGGTCACCTTTGGTGGCAAATTTGCTTGTGCATCTTGGCCTTTTTCCTCTATTATGGAGTTTCACAGGGGATTCAGTACCACCAATTACAAGCAGCTAACATTGCGCAAAAATCTGAGTTGCTTAAGATTAATCTGAGTGATTATCGTCAGGCCTATCCAACAGAAGAACTTTATCAGGCAGCGCTAGCAAGTTTTCAACGCCAAGAAGCTCTTGTTGAGGAACTTAAACAAGGGAAAACCAAGTTAGCCACGGAAATGGAGTACGATGAACTGAAAGAGGATGTTGACTTCCTACAAGGCAAAGGTGATAGAACTTTATTGCCAATCCGTGACTGGATTTTTATGCCGAATGCTTACATCAATTATCAGTTAGCCGAGTGGAAACGAAATTATGGGATTGATTTTCAGCTGCCTGGTGGTCCATATTGGACGCTCTATATTCCAAATTATGAGCAATCACCAAGAAGTGGTGAGGACCAGCCACCACTTTCGATTGATATTGCGGTCTTTGAATCCTATCTAGCGCGTGTCAGCAAGCCTATGAAATCTTATTCTGCACTAGGAATAGTCGGTAACTTATTTGAAGAGCGTCTCTATTTAGGACTCTGGGTTATTTTAGTAATCTTCCTAGTAGCGCCTACTGTGCTAGATAAAGAAACCGGACGCTGGCGATTCCAGGCAACCTTGCCTCTAGCAAGGGTGCATCTCCTTAAGTTGCGTCGACGCTTAAGCCTTCAACAAGTGTTTCTACTAATGCTAGGGTCAGTAATCTTACTTGCCTTGACTGGTAGTTTAATAGCAGGTTTAGGCCATATTCAGTTACCTCAGGTCAGATATTTAGTAGATGGCCAACAGCGTGGTGGTTTGATTGGTCAGCGCTTGCGTGTGCCAAGTACTCATCAATTTTTTGAGATAATGCCTAGCTGGTATTACTATCTAGAGGCTTTTGCGCTGTTTGTTGCAGTTACTTACTTTATTAATAGCCTTTGCCATTTTGTTGCTAGATGGGTTAAGTCGACTGCAATCTATATTAGTTTAGTCGCTGGAATCTTAGGTATTGGTTATGGGGCAACTCTCTTATTGCCGAGTCTGGCACAGGCTATGAGTCCCTTCCGTTATTTGGATTTAGCCCCGGTATTGGACGGACGCCTCTCTGTTTCTTTAGGTCAAGGTCTTTTGACTCATTGGACTGGCCTAGTAGTCTGTGGTCTTGCAGGCTGGTTTTTGAATAGGTGCTTGCATTGTACTCTGAAAGGACGTGACCGTATATGATTGAAGTGAAAAATCTGAGCCTTGCCTATGGCAGTAAAGCGATTTTGAAGCAAGTAAATTTTCAAATTGAGGCCGGGGAAGTAGTAGGCTTAGTGGGACCTAATGGTGCAGGTAAAACGACTTTACTGTCAGCCTTAACGGGCTTATTGCCATATTCGGAGGGACAAGTAAAGGTAGCTGGTCTTTACATGCCAGCAGGTAAAGAACTTTATCGTAAGATTGGTTTCATGCAAGATAATAGTGTTCTCTATCCACAGCTAACGGGCTACGACCACCTTCAGTACATAGCCTTAGCCCAGGGATTCTCCAAAGAGAGCATTATTGAAACGGCTGAACGAGTAGGAATGATAGGGTATTTAGATCAAGCGGTGGGGACTTATTCCTTGGGAATGAAACAACACTTGCTCTTTGCCTGTGCTATTCTCCACCGTCCACAAGTACTTTTTCTGGATGAACCATACAATGGTTTAGATCCTACTAGCCTGATTCGGATTCGAGAGTTAGTGATGCAACTTAATCGCGAAAAGGGGATGACGGTATTGATTTCTTCGCATAATCTTGACGAAATCGACCGAATGACTCGTCGAATTCTATTTGTTAAAGAAGGCCAAATTATTGAACGCACTTTGGCCCAAAGTGAAACGAGTGACTATGTGATAACTGTTCAAGAAAAGTTAGCCGATGATTGGACTCGCCGCTTATCGGATCATAGCTTTCTTGTATCTGCCTCCCAACTGAGCCAAGCTTTAGGTGGTTTGGAAGGAGCGGGATTGACTCTGATAGGAGTTGAGCCTCGCCAGTTTGGCAGTGAACAGGTCTACCGTGAACTTTTCCAAGTGAACTGATGATAAAAAGGCAAGCAAGCTATCTAGCTGCTTGCCTTTTATTGCTATCTGGGGCAAGCTCACCACTTGAAAACACGAACAAATTTTCGTATACTAGAGGAGAAGTATGACAGGGGAGAGGAGGGGCATCATGCGCTATGGGATTTTAGAGTTTAAGGATCCGGTGCCGGACACATCACGTAAGATACTGCATGTGGATATGGATGCCTTCTATGCCAATGTCGAGGCGCGGGATAATCCAGCGATTGCTCACAAACCTATTGTGATTGCCAAGCATCCTAAGTTAACCGGAGGTCGGGGAATCGTCTCCACTTGCAACTATAAGGCGCGCGAATATGGTATTCATTCGGCTATGACGGCTGCTGAAGCCTTCAAACGCTGTCCCCATGCGGTCTTTATCGCGGGCGATTGGTCCCACTATCAGGAAGTGTCTCAGCAGATTCGGGCGATTTTTGCCCAGTACACGGACTTGATTGAGCCCATGTCCCTGGACGAGGCCTATCTGGATGTGACCCATAATAAGCTGGGCATCCAAAGTGCGACCTACTTAGCCCAGCGTATTCAAGCTCAGATTAAGGCAGAACTCAACCTAACCTGTTCGATTGGGGTGTCCTATAATAAGTTCCTAGCCAAAATTGCCTCTGACTACCGTAAGCCCTTTGGCATTACGGTGGTAACACCTGATCAAGCCTTGGAATTTTTAGATGACCTACCCATTGATAAGTTCTATGGGGTAGGGCGGCAGTCAGTACCTTATTTTCACCAGAGGGGGATTATGACAGGGGCGGATTTGCGAGCAATTGAATTAGAAGACCTGATTGAACATTTTGGTAAAATGGGCAAATCCCTCTACTACAAGGTGCGCGGTGTCCATGATGCGCCGGTCCAGCCCCATCGTGAGCGCAAGTCCATTGGCAAGGAGACTACCTTTATTCAGTTTCTGGCGGAAGAAGAGGGGGTTCTAGATGCCTTGACCCAGCTGACTAAGCGGGTGGTGGCAATCTTAAAGGCCAAGAATTTCCACGCCCAGACCGTGACGCTTAAGATTCGCTATGATGATTTCGAGACCTTAACGCGTCAACTATCCTTGGGCTCTCCTAGCCAAGATGTAGAGGTGATTAGTCAGGCAGTGCAGGAACTCTGGGAGCTGCACGGTCATTTGCATAAGACTGTCCGCCTACTGGGAGTCTCTACAGCTGGGTTAATCCAGCTCGATAAGGTCAATACGCAATTATCTTTTGAAAAAATGTAAAACAGGTCTGTTACTTTTTAAAATAACTGTTATAATATGAAGTATAACAGTTATTTTGTGTCTAAAGAGAAGGTGACTATATGGCAACCAAACATGATCTGATTATCCAATACATTGAGTCCCTCCCCATCGGGGATAAAATCTCGGTTCGAGGGATTGCCAAGCATCTCAAGATGAGTGAAGGAACGGCCTACCGGGCTATTAAGGACGCCGAAGTACTAGGGATTGTCTCGACCATTGAGCGTGTTGGGACTATCCGCATTGAGAAGAAGCAAAAATATTCACCGGAAATGCTAACCTTTGGTGAAGTGGTGCAGATTATTGAAGGGGAGGTCCAAGGTGGCAGCCAAGGACTGACCCAGCACCTGTCTAAATTCATCATTGGGGCCATGACCAAGGACGCCATGGAGCGTTACTTTACCGACGATTCCCTGATTATTGTGGGGAACCGGGAAGACGTCCAACTCTTTGCCTTGGAAAAGGGCGTGGCGGTACTCATTACCGGGGGCTTCAAGGCTAGTGACCAGGTCATTAGTTTAGCCAATGAACGTAATTTGCCAGTGATTTCCACCACCTTCGATACCTTTACGGTAGCGACCATCATCAACCGGTCCATGGCGGACCAGATGATTAAGAAGGAAATCATGACCATTCGGGATATCTACACACCACTATCCCAGGTGCCACTTCTAGCGCCAAGTGATTCAGTAGCTGACTTCAATCGCTTGATGGAAGAAACAGGCCAGGAACGTTTTCCTGTCTGCTATAACCAACGTCTGATTGGGGTTGTGGCTGCTAAGGACGTCCAAGGTAAGCAAGAATCCATTCAGCTGGAGCGGGTCATGACCAAGAATCCGGTGACTGTCAAGACTCATATGTCGGTGGCTAGTGTCTCGCACAAGATGATTTGGCAGGATATTGAGATGATCCCAGTGGTGGAAGATAACCTTCAACTGCTTGGGGTGGTGACGCGTGAGGAAGTCTCCAAGGCCATTCAAGTGGTCCAACAGCAACCGCAAATGGTTCATACTTTTGAGGAAGACATTACGGCCCAGTTAGAAGTGGCCAGTGAAGTGACGGACTATGATTTCCAAGCCTTCGTACAACCCCAAATGATTGGCAACTTCGGGACGATTTCCTATGGGGTTCTTACTGAACTGATTGCCCAAGTGACGGATCGCAAGGTCTTTGAGTTGACTCATCTCAACAGTGTTATCGAGAAGATTGACCTTCATTATTTCAACCTCATCCAAATCGGCAATGAAATTCAATTTAAGGGCCATGTCTTCAACCACAACCGTCGGGCGGCCCTAACCCAGGTGGATGTTTTCCACGAGAATAGTCTGGTGGCCAAGGCCATTATTACCAGCCAAATGATTGAACGTAACTAAGTTTAGCGAGTAAGGAAGTAGAAAACTACTATGTATATTGAACATCACGAGGCGCAAGCCCTCATCCAATTGATTCAAGCAGCCCAAACCATTATTATTCACCGCCATGTGAGGCCAGATCCGGATGCCATCGGCTCCCAATTAGGACTCAAGTCTCTGATTGAATCCACTTTCCCTGACAAACGCGTCTTAGCGGCGGGCACGACGACTCAAGGGCTCAAGTGGATTGGCTCCATGGACAAGGTGGCAGCTGCCGACTACCAAGGTGCCCTGGTTATTGTCTGTGATACCGCCAACCAACCTCGGATTGACGGCGATCATTATGACAAGGGTGCGACTTTGGTCAAAATTGACCACCATCCTCCTGTTGATGACTACGGGCAACTTCAAATTGTCCATCCGATTGCCAGTTCCACCTGCGAAATCATTGCTGAAATCAGTCGCCACCTAGGTGACCAGCTACCTATGCAGGATCAAGCAGCGCGCCTGCTCTATACTGGTATGGTGTCTGATACGGCTCGTTTCCTCTATGAGTCTACCACCTCGCGGACCTTGGAAGTCGCGGCTTGGCTCAAGCAATATGACTTCTCATCCTTTGAGATTAGTGATCGTTTTATGCGACTGAGTTTTGAAGAAGCCAAATTCCAAGGCCATATCTTTGAGACCATGTCCATTAATGAAGCAGGTGTCGCCTGGGTGACCATTAGCCAAGAAGATATTAAGACATTTGGCATCAGCGAAGAGCAAACCCAGATTGCGGTAACCTTGCCGGGGCGTATCGAAGGTGTCCTGTCTTGGGTCATTTTCGTTCAACAAGAAGGCAATGGTGATCACTATCGTTGCCGTATTCGTTCCAAAGGGCCTGTCATCAACGGGATTGCAGCCAATCATGATGGCGGTGGCCATCCCATGGCTAGTGGCGCTAATGCCCACAGTTTAGCTGAGCGACAAGCCATTGTAGAAGAGTTAACCCAAGCTGTTCTAGCATATCGCCAAGAGCTTGAGCAAGAAGTTTAACATGATGAAGAAAACCCATTATATCATATATGATATAATGGGTTATTTGTGTCTGGAAAGTCGGAGCTAGTGGCCTACTCTGCCGAGTGGACCACTGGCACATCAAGAAAGTGGCAGATTTCCCTCAAAAAGTCACAAATGTCCAGAGCTAGTGGTCCACTCGGCGGAGTGGACCACTGGCTCAAAGACAGCAAAAAAAGAGTTTAGGCTCAGGTCCTAAACTCTTTTCATCTTATTTAAGGAGCCATTCAAAGCCGTCGCGGGCTAAGAGGTCATCGCCTTCTTGAGGGCCATGACTGCCAGCTGGATACTGGGCTAGTGGTGTCTCAGTATCGGCAGTCCAATAGGCTTGAATATTATCCAAGAATTTCCAGGCAGCAGCTACTTCACACCATTGAGTGAAGTGTTCGCGATCGCCTTGGCTAGCTTCGAAAATTAAGCGGGCGTAGTCATCTGGACTTTCTGCCAATTCTTCTGAATTGTAGCGGAAGCTGAGTGGCACGCGGTGGCTATCCTGGCTGTAGCCAATGGCTTTGGTGTTGAGCCAGAGGGTATAGCCCAGGTCAGGGGCGATTTCAATACGGAGCTGGTCGCCTTCCAAGCCGTCTTGAGTCGGATGATAGAGGACATCCACCATAGTTGCCTTCTGATTGAGACGCTTGCCGGTCCGCAGATAGAAAGGAACACCTTCCCATTCTGGCAAATCTAGCATCACTTTTGCAGCAAAATAGGTCTCAGTACGGGAAGCAGGATCTACGCCGTCTTCTTCCAGATAGCCCTTGAGGTCGCCTTGGGCGCTGTATTGGCCACGAACTACACAAGCTTGGCATTCTTGAGCGTCAGCATAGTGATGTAGGTTGGCTAGGCTACGATATTTAGCTGCCTGAATATCTGCTGTTTGGTTGGAGGTAGGTTCTGCCATGGTCAGCAGGGCAAGCAGTTGGAGCATGTGGTTTTGAACCATGTCGCGGCTAGCGCCAGAGTGGTCGTAATAGCCAGCTCGTTCTTCAACCCCCACCATTTCAGGAAGGGAAATTTGGATGCTGGCGATATAATCCTTGTTCCAGGTATGACGGAAAAGTTGGTTGTGGAAACGCAAGTGGTAGAGGGCTTGAACCAGTTCTTTACCCAGATAGTGGTCAATGCGATAGATTTGCGATTCATCGAAGGCCACATTGAGTTTGTCTTGCAATTCTTGGGCAGAAGCTAGGTCATGCCCAAATGGTTTTTCGATAATGAGGCGGTTAAATCCTGATCCCAAAAGACCTTGCGATTTAATGTGCTCGGCAATAATTGGGAAGAAGGTAGGCGACATGGACAGATAGAAGAGGCGGTTACCTTGGGTTTGGTAAGTAGCATCGAGCCGGTCCGCTAATTGCTTGAGTTGGTCATAGTGTTCGGTATTTTGAACATCGTGGGATAGGTAATAGAAGTGGGAGGCGAATTCCTGAACGTGGTCAGGGCTAAGAGCCTGAGCGCCTACACTGTCTACAATGACTTGACGGAAATGCTCATCAGACCATTGACGACGGGCAGTCCCAATCAAAGCAAAATTCTGAGATAGGCGGCCACTGCGATAGAGTTGGTAAATAGCAGGGTAGAGCTTGCGAAAAGCCAAGTCACCCGTAGCCCCAAAGAGGGTTAAAAGGATAGGTTGTTCTTTCATGGGATACCTCCAATTCATTCACTTGTATTATAACCTATCAGTCCTGGATTAGACAATGTAGGTGCTTGGATCAAGCAACTTTTTTGTGGCCAAGTTCCTCTTGCGAGAAAAGGGTGGACTGGGTATAATAAAGGAACACATGGCTCAGAGACCTGTGACATTATATGATTAGCAAGATCATGTTATAAGGAGGCCTTTCGCCTATGAAAGATTTTTTGACAACTACTCAGTCCGCGCCGCCCGCCATTTCCTTGGGCTGGTTCTTGGTCATTGTCGGACTTTTGGTCGTGCTCGGTTGGACTAGCTTACGAAAATATCGCGATCCTGCCTATGTTAAGACCTTCCGAATTATGCAAATTATCCAGTTGACGGTTCTCTATACTTGGTACGTGGTTTATTCCCTGCCTATATCAAATAGTTTGCCACTTTATCATTGTCGTCTAGCAATGTTTGCCTTGGTTCTATGGCCGGGCAAATCGCGTTTCAAGCAATATTTCGCCTTGCTAGGGGCTAGTGGTGCCTTCTTTGCCTTGGTCTATCCGGTTTTCGACCCCTATGATTTCCCGCATGTTACCAGCTTTTCTTTCTTAGTCGGTCACTATGCCTTGTGGGTCAATGCCCTCATCTACCTCTTCAAAAATTACCAACCTAATCTACTCAAGCGCTGGCAGCTTGCAGCCATTACCTTTGCGCTGAATGCTGGTTTAGTGCTGGTTAATATGCTGACAGGTGGTAATTATGGCTTGCTCAGTGAACCGCCTTTTATTAAGGGGAGTCCACTCTGGGTGATTTATTTGGCAGTAAGCCTGGTGCTAATTGCGGCCCTGATTTTAGCAGACTTCTTAGTGGCCAACTGGAAGGCCAAACAAGCCTTAAGACCTCAGGAAATTTATCTTGAAAACTAAGTTTCAAGCACCTAGTTAGCTAGGTGCTTTTTATATGGCTTTAGAAGGGTTTGATTGGCTGACTTATAAAATTTGTATAAAGCCTTAAACCTTAAGTAATCCCACTAGCCTAAGGCTTAAGAGATGGTCTATAATAGAAGAAGTGAAAAAGTCCTACTAAAAAAAATGCGATAGCTAGGCTTTTGGTCTATATATATAAGGAGGGGTATGATGAAGGCAGAACTTATTTCAGTCGGGACAGAACTTTTGATGGGTTATGTGGTCAACAGTAATGCGAGTGATATTGCTAAGCAATTATTAGCCATTGGTATCGGCACCTATTATCAGCAGACAGTAGGGGATAACTGGGAGCGTATTACCCAAGCCTTAGCACTAGCGCATTCGCGTTCAGACTTGGTCATTTTAACTGGTGGTCTGGGTCCTACTCATGATGATATTACCAAGCAAGTAGTGGCGGCCTTTGTTGGGACGACCTTGGAAGAGGATCCGCGCCAACTGGCTAAGTTAAACCAGCATTTAGCTCATGAGGGGCGGGAATGTGCGCCAATTGACTTGCTGCAGGTTCTTACTTTGAAAGGGGGAAAGGCCCTGTGGAATGCCTATGGCTTAGCATGTGGTTCTGTCTACCAACATGAAGGGGTGACCTACATTCTCTTGCCGGGCCCTCCCTTTGAAATGAATCAAATGCTCAAGCAAGAGGTCCTACCAGATTTAGCTAAACAGATAGGCAAGCAAGAAGCCATGGAGTCGCTCTATCTTAATTTCTTTGGTATTGGGGAATCCAAACTAGCCCAAATTTTGGCTCAACCAATTGCAGAGCAAAGCAATCCTACCCTAGGTCTCTATGCCAAGCCGCGTCATATCGCGGTACGTTTAACGGCCAATGCTGCGACCTCTCAAGGCGCTCATGCCCTTAACCAGGCCTTGGCTCAGGAGCTTATTGGCTTGGCTGGCGATTATTATATGGGGCAGGGGGAAGACTTTGATTTCGCGGGCTATGTCTTAGAAAAAATGGCTAATCAAGGTCTGCGACTAGTAAGTCTAGAAGGCTTTACCTATGGTCAACTAGCTAGTCGTCTACGCCAGCAAGATCCTGAGGCGGCTGTCTACCAGCGAGGCTATATTCAAGAAGTGACTGAAGCCAACCTAGAAACTAGCTTAGCCTCTCTCAGTCAAGACTTAGGACAAGACACTTTCTGCTTAGTCAACTATCAGCTAGATCAGGAAGAGGCAATGTTGATCTTGGTCACACCTTCAGGCCAACGCCTAGAGCGACCGGTCTACTTAGGCCAGCGACCTTACGAGGTTCAGGCTAGCATTGTCGTCTATGAAGGCTTAAGCCTCTTGAATAAGCAGGTGAGCTAAAACAAAAGAATCAGAACAAATGTTCTTGTTTTGCTTGCTTTTTGTCGAGATTTTAGGTAAACTATAGAAGAGTTAAGAAAGAGGAGATGTTAAAGAATGAATGAAGATCGCAAAAAAGCCCTAGATAAGGCCCTAAAAGATATTGAAAAAAGCTTTGGTAAGGGCTCTATCATGCGTCTGGGTGAAAAAGTCGACACCAAAATTTCGACCATTCCGTCAGGTTCCCTGGCTTTAGATATTGCCTTAGGGGTAGGTGGCTATCCACGAGGCCGAATTATTGAATGTTATGGTCCAGAGTCTTCTGGTAAGACTACTGTGGCCCTCCATGCCATTGCCGAAGTACAAAAACAAGGGGGCTTGGCTGCCTTCATTGATGCTGAGCATGCCTTGGATCCAGATTATGCTGCTGCTTTAGGGGTTAACATTGATGAGTTACTCTTATCCCAACCAGATACAGGTGAACAAGGTTTGGCTATCGCCGATGCCTTGGTAACATCAGGGGCGGTTGACATCATTGTCATTGACTCGGTTGCAGCCTTGGTACCACGCGCTGAAATCGATGGGGAGATGGGGGATGCCCATGTCGGCTTACAAGCTCGTCTCATGTCCCAAGCGCTTCGTAAATTATCCGGTAATGTCAACAAGACCAAAACCATCTGCTTCTTCATCAACCAATTGCGTGAAAAAGTAGGGATTATGTTCGGGAACCCTGAGACAACACCAGGTGGACGTGCCCTCAAATTCTACTCAACGGTTCGTTTAGAAGTGCGTAAGGCTGAGTTGATTAAGAACGGTAGCGAAGTGATTGGTAGCCGTGCAAAAATCAAGGTTGTTAAGAACAAAGTGGCGCCACCATTTAAGGAAGCCCTAGTGGACATTGTCTATGGTAAAGGGATTTCTAAGGTGGGTGAGCTAGTCGATATGGCAGCTGATTTGGATATTGTCAATAAGGCAGGCTCTTGGTACTCCTACGGCGAGGCTCGTATTGGGCAAGGTCGTGAAGCTGCTAAACAATACCTCTTAGACAACCCAGAAGTACAAGCAGAAATCGAAGCTCGTGTTCGGGCTCACTATAAGATTGGCGAAGCACCTGAGACTAACGAAGAAGCTCAAGTGGCTTTAGGTGGACTTTTCCAAGAATAAGATAAAAGTATGTGGCCGGATGTCTTCCAGCCATATTTTTTCACAGACAAATAAAAAGTCCGCCAAATGGCGGACTTTTTAAATAGTTAGACGCTAGCAATTTCCAATGGTTTGCGGTACTTTTTAAGCCAAGTCTGGTCTAAGACGAAGGCAGCAATACCTAAGAGACTGACAGCCAAGCCAATCCATACAGGCATTGGGAAGTAGTGAAGGGTAATGGTGTGGTCGCCCTTCTTAATTGGAATAGCGAGTAGGGTGTCATTCAAGACTGAGATGCCTTGGACAGGTTGGCCATTATCCGTAATGCGCCAGTGCTTGTCGTAAGGGATGGTGAAGAGCAGATAGCCTTCTTCTTGTTCTGTATTAATGGTACCCGTAATCTTATTGTGCTTGAAGCTAGTTACTTTAAAGAGATGGTCCTGCTTGCTAGCAATCATCGCATCATAGCGCGCCTTATCAAACTCGTAGAGTTTTGGTAGGTTAGCTTTCAATTCTGGTTTTTCAAGACGAACCCTGAGTTCTTGATTATCCTGAATTTTCTTGTAGGACGCATTAGTGATTTGGCGATAGGAGAAGGTCCCATAGAAGTGGTAGGCTTCGCTGTTAAGATCCAGCTTGGTCTTCTCACCATCATATTGGCTAGGAAGGGTGAAGTAGTAAGGATTTTCGCTAGTTGTATTGAAGCGGAAGCTGAAGTAATGAGGGGCTTTTGGCTTGGTTGGATCATCGCTGTTAGCTTCGCTATTGCGTGAATAGGTCAGATAATCCCCGTCACCTCGGTTGGTGATGGTGACATTGACAGGAGCTTCTTCCTTGATCTCATGCTCAGTAAAGTAAGGCTTGCCGCTTCCCTTATAGTCCACGAGGCTGAGTAGGTATTCTTGGTTTTGAATAGGTTGATGGTTGACTAATGGGTCGGTAAGGACCGTCAATTGGCTTGAAACTTCAATCCCCAAGCCCAGACGCTCAGTATTCTCATGCACCACATAACGCGGTTGGCTATCAATGGTTGGGTAGGCTTGAATATCCAAATCAGTAGCTATTTGATAAAGTTTATACTGGTCAGGCAAGGTGTTGGCTGCCGTATCTTTGGAAGGATCCAAGAGATAGCGGATATTGAAAAGATCATCCGTGAAGAGGGTCCCGTTACTATACTCTACAACCCCAGAAGTCTGAGGAAGTCCCAAATAGCCAAAGAGCTTAGGCGCGTTGGCATCAATGGTAGAACCAAAGTGGTTCATGCCATTGAAATGGGTGTACATGGCCTCGTTTTTAGAACGCTGATAGGTGGTATGAATCCGATAGAAATCATCCGACGGGGACCGAAGCCCAGTAAGAGATTTATCTAAAATCGCGACATAGTCGTTAAACTTAGAAAGTTGAACATAACTTAATTCTTGCAGAATCAAGGCACCATTAGTGAAAATCTCGCAGGCCACAACCGCTAGTAAGGCTACTTGCATGAGCTTAGGCTGAAGAAATTCGAAGTGAAGAACTAAAATAATCAAAAGGGCAAAAATTAAGCTTAAGAGCAAGTTAGCTTCAATCTTGGTTGCGCCTAGGTTATTAAAGTCGATATTGATGGCATTGAGCTTGAGAAACTTATACTCGGCCATGCGACCGTAATAATAGTAGGTATAGACCGTGACACCTACAATCATCAGGATGCTTTGCCAGTAGGCCAAGGTCTGACGACGATTTTGGAAGGCTTTGAGGGCCAAAATAATGAGGAAGAAGGTGGTCAAGAAGGAGAAGCGGAAGTGGTACCAGATTGGGAACTGGCCACCATGCCATAAACGGTCAAAAATCTTGAAGTGGAATCCTAAATAAAAAGGAATCAAGACCACAATGGCCGCAATTTTTTCTTGCCAACGAATCTTGCGGATGAAGAAGTAGTAGACTACGAAGAGACTGACTAAGATAGAAGAGTAGAGGTTTGGCGAACCTTTCTTAATCTCGTCGAAAACGAAGGAACCAAGGAAAAGTTTGGAACCAATAGCCTCTAGATTATGGGCCACATCCCAATTCCAGTCGGTCTTGGTGTGGGTTGCTTTACTGCTTAGCAAGGCCATGAAGGTGGGGATCAACATCATGGCACTAATGGCAGCTCCCATCAGGGACTGGATGACGAAGTCACTATAGTGTTGGATAAAGGATTTAATGGTCACCTTAGGGAACTTCTCGAAGATGACATAGCCGGCATAGAAGGCTAGGAAGATACACATCATAAAGCCAATGTAGTAGTTGGAAATTAGGCTGACGGCCAACATGATGACATAGAGCTTACTGCGACGTTGAGTCATGATGCGGTCTAGACCTAGGGCAATCAGTGGCAGGAAGACTAAGACGTCGAACCACATGATGTTGAGCATATAGGTAAAGGTATAGCTCATTAAGGCATAGGCATTAGCAAAGAGGCTACTCATGACAGTATTTGTCTGATACTTCTTACGCGCAAAGTAGAAGAAGGTCAGGCTGGCTCCGGCTAATTTGAGATAGGTCAAGAGGGTGACGCCGACAGCTAGATGTTGCTCATCGAAGAGGAGCAAGACTAGGTTAAAGGGACTCATAAGATAATAAGCCCAAACCCCAATCATTTCCCCCCCATAGCCTTTTTGGAAACTGTAGAGGAATTGCTCTGGCGTCTGAGTCAGAGTCTGCCGGAAGAGACTGAAGAAGTCGATGTACTGTTGGCCCAAGTCGATAGTTAGCATGGAATTGGAGCCAAAAGGCGCAAATCCTTTGAAAAGGGCCAAACCAAGTAGAATGAGTGTGGTTAAGCCCAGGTTTAATAGATATGGTTTGTAGCGTACGAAGCGTTGCAACGCGCGCTGGTTCACGTGCTGGTTCATATATACCTCCAATGATTTATTGCATTCCCACTTATTCTACCAAATTTTAAGCCTAATAGCATCCTCTAAACAACTAGATTTTTAGCTTTTTTTATGGATTTATGATGAACTATTATCTTTTGCTGGATTCTTTTGGTATAATAGAGAAGCTTAGAATATTATGAAGGGAATGGAGTGCTGAAATGCCACGTTATAAGTTAAAGAAACCGAAGAATAAATCCCATATTCCCTTTCGTTTGAACCTTCTATTAATGATTTCCTTTTTATGTTTTGCGGCCCTTTTCGTACGCTTGGGCTATATCCAACTCTATAATGGGCAAATGTTCAAACGAATGGTTGAACGGACCGAGTCCACTACTTCGACAGGTTCTGTGCCACGAGGGATGATTTACGATAGCAATGGGAAAATCCTAGTCGGCAACCAGCCAGAACGCGCAATCCTTTATACGCGGGATAGTGACTCTAAAGTACAAGCCAAGGATATTGTTGCAGTTGCACGTCGATTAGCTTCTTTAGTTGATGTTCCAACGCAAGAAGTAACCGAGCGGGACCGGAAAGATTATTTCGTTGTGACTAACCCTGATACCGTCAATGGCCGTTTAACAGCTGAACAACGCAAATTAGCGGGTTCAGAAGCCTATGAGGCTCAACTAGCAGCTGTAACTGAAGATGATATTCAATATTCAGAGTCCGAACTTAAGATAATTGCCCTTTTCAAACGCATGAACAGTGCCTTCTCGCTGTCAACAGTAACTGTTAAGAATAAAAATGTGACGCCTGATGAAGTTGCACGGGTTAGTGAACACTTGGGTGAGTTACCAGGCATTCAAGTTGGGACTGACTGGCAACGGGTCTATCCGCAAGGAGAAATGATGCGTTCTATTCTGGGACAAGTTTCCTCGGAACAACGGGGCTTGCCAAGCGAACTGGCTCCTATGTACTTGGCGCGTGGCTATGCCATGAATGACCGGGTAGGGATTAGTTACTTGGAGCAACAATATGAAGATGTCTTACATGGTGCCAAGTCGGTATCTAAGATTGTCACCGACTCTTCAGATGATGTCTTAGCCAAGCAAAAGGTCTATGAAGGATCTAAGGGTGATAACCTGGTCATGACCATGGACATCGATTTCCAGAAAAAACTGGAAGAGATTGCCGAAAGCTCGCTTAAGAAAATTGAAAACCGTGGTTTCAACGACCGGGTCTACATAGCCGTGCTTAACCCTAATAATGGGGATGTTTTAGCTCTGGTTGGTAAACGATTCAAATACAACCAAGCGACCGACTCTTATGATTATGAAACCATCGAAGATGATACCTTGGGAACCCTCAATACTTCTTATGGGATGGGGTCTTCGGTAAAGCCCGCCATGGTGGCTATGGGTTACATGTCGGGTGCGCTCAGCCTAGATAATAATACCATCTTGGATGAACCGATGAAGTTCCAGGCCTCTGCTGAGAAGAGTTCTGTCTTCAACCGTTATGGCCAAGTCAATATCAATGATATCGAAGCCTTACAAAAGTCTTCTAACATCTATATGATTAAGACCGCTATGAAGATGGGTGGTCAAAATGAATATACCAAGGACGGTAAGTTGGACATTGATCCTAAAACCTTGGATACCATGCGTGAATACTTTGCCGAGTTTGGTTTAGGAACTAAGACAGGGATTGACATTCCAAGTGAATCAGTGGGGTATCTGCCACAGTCTGAACAACTGGTTAACATCTTGGACTTGTCTTATGGGCAGTTTGACTTGTATACGCCACTGCAATTAGTTCAATATGCTAGTGTCATTGCCAACGGTGGGGTTCGTTATGCGCCACGTTTGGTTAAGGAAATCCGCAATACAGATGCCAATGGTCACTTAGGTGGAGTAGAAACGACGATTGAACCTAAGGTCATGAACGTGGTGCCCGTAGAAAAAGCTGTTATGGACCGGATTCATGAAGGGATGTACCAAGTTTCCCATACGATGGACGGGACAGCTCATTACCTCTTCATGGACTACCCAATTAAAGTCGGTTCTAAGACAGGGACGGCCGAAGCCTTCTATGCTGGACCTATTCAATACGCGGCTAATAATCCAGTGGTTAACGCCACTTATATCGGTTATGCGCCTTATGATAAGCCTGAGATTGCGGTGAGCGTGGTCTTACCCTATCTACCAGCAGATGCAACCGGTCGTGATTCCACCCGAATTGCCCGGGACGTGATGAATGCTTATTTTGAAACGAGAGAAGCTACACGCTCAACGATTGAAAGCTATAAGCCAAATCAACCATAAGTGTGAGGGGCTGGAACTTAAGTTCCAGCCTCTTTTTGGACTTTAAGTACTATTAGTTTACTCGTAAGAAACAAAAAATAGGTGTCTACTTGTTAACTATTTTTGTAAGCTCTATAAAAAATGAGTGCTAGCGTATATTTTTGTGCCTAACTTTGTTATAATAAGAGAGTAGTATTGAGATGAAGGAGGCGGGTTAGTTGCCACAAGCATTAATTATTTATGCAAGCTTGACCGGAAACACTGAAGCCTGTGCAGATATTCTGGCAGAAGCCCTAGAAGGACACGGGGTTGAGGTCACCCTGCATGATGTCATGCAAGCCGAGGCAGCAGACTTTGAAGACTATGACTGCTGTATCGCGGGAGCCTATACCTATGGCGTGGACGGTGTCTTGCCTGATGAAATGTTAGACTTTTCTGAAGACTTAGGGCAATTAGATTTATCAGGTAAGGTCTTTGGGGTCTTTGGTTCTGGGGACGAGTTCTATGAAGTCTTCTGTGGGGCAGTTGATACCCTGGAAGAACAATTCAAGAAAGCAGGCGCTCGTCAAGCTGGCGCCAGCGTCAAGGTCAACCTCTACCCGGAAGATGAGGCCGTGACCGAATTAGAACGTCTGGCGCAAGATTTAGCCGACGCTTTAGCTGACAATTAAGATTAAGATAGATACAAGGAGAAACTTATGACTTTAGCGAATTTTGATGAATTATTAGCCAAATATGCCCATCTCTTAATTAAAAAGGGCTTGAACGTAGGGACGGGAGATTATGTCCACATCAATACCGATGTTAACCAAATTCAATTGACTCACCTCTTGGTCAAGCAAGCCTATGAAGCAGGGGCAGCCCATGTTGCCGTAGACTTCTCAGACGACACCTTGACTCGCCTCAAATACGAACATGAAAGCACAGAAACCTTGTGCGAGGTACCTGACTATGCTGTAGCTAAGGCAGAATACTTTTTGGAAAAACGTGCTAAGCGCCTTGCCTTACGCTCAACTGACCCTAACAACCTATCTGGTTTAGACGCTCAGAAAATTAGTGCGTCACAACGTGCCTTGCGTTCAGCTATTGCCCATGTGTCAACCGCTATCCAAGCGAATGAAGTGAGTTGGTTGGTAGCGGCAGGGGCTGCACCAGCTTGGGCGGCAGTCGTCTTTCCTGACTTAGGCTCAAGTCAAGAGCAAGTAGATGCATTATGGGAAGCCATCTTTAAAGCTAACCGTATCTATGCCGACGATCCAATCGCGGCTTGGGATCAACACGTTGAAACCTTAGATCAAAAAGCTAAGTTCTTGAACGATACACAATTTGATGCCCTTCACTATACTGGTCCAGGGACTGACTTAGTCTTGGGCTTACCTAAGAACCATGTCTGGGAAAGTGCGGGCTCCCTTAACCGTAAAGGTGAAATCTTCATTGCTAACATGCCAACTGAAGAAGTCTTCACAGCACCTGATTTCCGTCGCGCTGAAGGCTATGTTTCGAGCTCTAAGCCATTGGCTTACGGTGGGACGGTTATCGAAGGCATGAAGTTTACCTTCAAGGACGGCCAAATTGTGGAAGTGTCAGCTGAAAAAGGGGAAGAAACGCTCAAGCGTCTTGTAGAAGAAAACGAAGGGGCGCGTGGCCTAGGGGAAGTTGCCCTGGTTGCTCACAAAACGCCAATTTCTCAATCAGGTATTACCTTCTTCAATACCCTCTTCGACGAAAATGCCTCCAACCACTTAGCAATCGGGCAAGCCTATGCAACCTCGGTACAAGGTGGGACTGACATGAGTCAAGAAGAATTGGCACAAGCAGGTCTCAACCGATCCATTGTCCACGTGGACTTTATGATTGGGAATGAGCACATGGATATTGATGGGATTAAGGCAGATGGGACTCGTGTCCCTATCTTCCGTAAGGGCGAATGGGCCTACTAAGCTAGAGAGGATGTAAAAGATGCCGACACACGATGCAAGCCAAGACCTCAGCCGTAAAATTAATCGGCGCCTGACCCGTAGTGGTTGGGTCTATATGCTAGGCCTAGTGGCTTTCCTCTTTGTAGCCATCTACGCCTTCAATCAACTCTTTCAATTGCCGATGAAGAAGAAGACGGCTGAAATTGAAAGTCTCAATAGTCGTATCGAAGAAATGGAGTCGCGCTTAGAACAGGTAGAGGCGAGTCTCTCCATTGAAGTACCTTCAGAATAGGCCTTAGGCCATTAAACTTCATGAAAAGGAGCAAGGGAAATGGTAAAAGTTAAGAAAGCTGTCATTCCGGCCGCAGGTTATGGGACGCGCTTCCTGCCAGCTACCAAGGCTATGGCTAAGGAAATGTTACCGATTGTGGATAAACCAACCATTCAATTTATTGTGGAAGAAGCCATTGAAGCAGGGATTGAAGATATCCTAATCGTCACTGGTAAGAGCAAACGTCCCATTGAAGACCACTTCGATTCCAACATTGAATTGGAAGAACACCTACGTAAGCAAGGTAAGGATGATTTGCTGGAATTGGTTAAGCCAACCAATGTCAACCTTTTCTTCGTTCGCCAATCTTATCCTAAGGGCTTGGGTCATGCCATTCTGCAAGCCAAAGCCTTTGTGGGCAATGAGCCCTTTGTGGTCATGCTAGGGGATGACATTATGCAGGGTCAGGAGCCCCTAACTAAGCAATTGATTGATGTCTATGAGAAGACACATGCCTCTAATATCGCAGTCATGGAAGTGCCTCATGAAGAGACGTCTAAGTACGGGATTATCGCACCTGAGCGTGAGCTAGAAGATGGGATTTACAATGTAGAATACTTTGTAGAAAAACCTAAGCCAGAGGATGCCCCAAGTGACCTAGCCATTATTGGGCGCTACTTGTTGACTCCTGAGATTTTTGACATCTTAGAAAATCAAGCACCGGGTGCAGGTGGTGAAATCCAGTTGACCGATGCCATTGATACCCTCAACAAGACCCAAAGAGTCTTTGCTAAACGTTTTGATGGCAAACGTTACGATATTGGTAATAAGTTAGGTTTCTTGGAAATGAGTATTGAGTATGGGCTCAAGCACCCAGAAATCAAAGAGGGTCTCCGTGACTATCTCTTAAACATTGCTGAGAATTTAGAATAATTAGATTAAGAGGTTGAAAGCGTGCTTTCAGCCTCTTTTCTTATGTCGGCTTTGGAGCCAGGGGGAAGCTAAGGATGGGATGTAAATAAATGTCGCAATAATTATCACAACATTTTAAAGTTGCTCATAAACCCTTTCGTAGCTTGAAAGATAAGAGCGTTACTATCTGGTAACTAAATCTAAAAAAACGATAAAATTCTGATTTAGGACTCTCTCTTGGCCTTAAAATGTGCTATAATGAGACTGTTCAATAAAAATATGTAATAGGGGTGTTCCTATGGCAATTCTCGTAACAGGCGGAGCAGGTTATATCGGTAGTCATACCGTCGTGGAATTATTAGCTGCTGGCCATGAAGTTGTAATTGTTGATAATTTTTCTAATTCTAAACCAGAAGTATTAAATCGTATTCGCCAAATCTCAGGTAAGGACTTTGCTTTTTATCAAGTGGATGTTTTAGACAAGGACGCCATGCGCCAAGTCTTCAAGGAAAATGATATTCAAGCAGTCATTCATTTCTCAGGCTATAAGGCAGTTGGGGA
The DNA here is from genome assembly GCF_057275535.1 of Abiotrophia sp. Taxonomy (NCBI): domain Bacteria; kingdom Bacillati; phylum Bacillota; class Bacilli; order Lactobacillales; family Aerococcaceae; genus Abiotrophia; species Abiotrophia sp. The sequence continues at coordinate 195,245 of NZ_DBHIRJ010000001.1, read as the reverse complement.
ATCCGTTGCGGAGCCAATTAAGTACTATCACAATAACGTAGGTGGTGCCATCGCCTTAGTGGAAGTTATGAATGAATTTGGCGTGAAGAATATCGTCTTCTCTAGTTCGGCAACCGTTTATGGCCTTAATAATCCATCGCCTTTAACCGAAGATATGCCGACTCATACTGCTAACAGCCCTTATGGCTCAACCATGGTCATGAAAGAGCAGATTTTCCGTGACTTAGCTGTTTCTGATCCAGACTGGTCCATTACTATCTTGCGCTACTTTAACCCAATTGGGGCCCATGCCTCTGGCCGTATTGGTGAAGACCCTCAGGGAATTCCTAATAACTTGATGCCTTATATTACCCAGGTAGCGGTTGGTAAATTGCCTGCTCTTAGTGTCTTTGGGAATGACTACCCAACGCCTGATGGGACTGGGGTTCGCGACTATATTCACGTAGTAGACTTATCACTCGGTCACCTCAAGGCCTTAGACCGTAACTTGACGGTCAAAGGGGTTGAAACCTATAACCTAGGGACTGGCGAAGGCTACAGTGTCTTGGACTTAATCAAGGCCTTTGAAGAAGCTAATGGTATTAAGGTCAATTACAAGATTGTCGATCGCCGTCCGGGTGATGTGGCAACCTGCTATTCTGATGCTAGCCGGGCTAACCAACTCTTGGGTTGGTACGCTCAACGGAACTTGGTCGATATGTGCCGGGATTCCTGGAAATGGCAGCAAGAAAATCCGCAGGGTTATGACGTGTCCTCTCAAGCTTAAGATGGAGGACTGTTTTGAAAGAAAGACGTACAAAACGGTCAATCCCTTCATCCTATTATGAATATGACGATCGCAACTATCGGCGTAGTCGCCTATTGGTGCTGATTGTCTTCTTCTTGATGGTTATTGGAGTAGTTTGTTTCTTCTATGTAAGTTTTGTATTACGAAATATTAGTTCAGCCTATGAGCCTTTGGTTGAAGTGGCAAGTAGCCCAGCTAATGCTGAATCGAGCTTACCAGAGCGTATTCGAGAGCGTAAACCACTCACACTCTTGTGGCTAGGTGTGGATGATAATGAATCGGGACGTTTGGTCTCAGAGGAGACACGTTTGATTAGCCTCAGTCTGCTGGAAGTAGGGCAAGGAGAGAGCACCCGCCTACAGATTCCGAGTGAATCTACGCTTAAGGAAGGGGCTAGTCTACCAGCTGGTAAATTAGGTCAAGTTTTCATGATGAAACCATTACAATCAATTGAAAAAGCAACACATGAGTTGCTTAATGTGCCGATTGATTATACAATAGAAGTCAGGTTTTCTAAGCTTCGTCCCCTAATTGATCGATTGGGTGGCGTTACCTTAGTGCCTAAGCAAGATTTTGTCTTGGAAAATCGTCTCCTGACCAAGGGCCAAGAGGTGAAATTGACAGGGCGTGAAGTCTATGTTTATTTGGCTCGTCAGACGGATGAGACCTCTCTCAGTCAAGGCCAAAGACAAATGGATGTCTTAGAAGGAATTATCAATCACCTAGCTAATTGGCAGAAAGTGCCAAGTTTAGACCAGGAAGTTGCTCTTCTGCAAGAAGCCATCCGGACAGATATGACTTTTGATGAATTTCTGGACTTGTTCCGGGCGGGTTACTTCAGTCAAATGACGGAAGCCCCTATGTCAATTGTCAACCTAGACGCTGATAGCCAGCATGTCTTGCTCCAACAGTTACAAGAGAAGTTGGAAAATAATTAAGGAATGTGATGGAATGACTAATAAAGTAAAACAATCGCGTAGCGAGCTGCACGGTTCTAAGAAGAAAAAATGGGGATTAAGTCGCTGGTTTCTCATTATCTTCTTTTTAGTGCTCCTTGCAGGTGCTGCTCATGCAGTCAGAATACTATGGACAATGAACAACGCTGCTGATCAAGTCAGTCAAAATTCGACTGAAATAGGGAAGAGTGGAACCGTAGATGTGAAGAAAATCCGACCTAAGGAAGCTTCTATTGAAACCGGCGATCCGATTAATATTCTTTTACTAGGGACAGACGATGATGGTCGTGGACGTGACACTAGCAAGGGCTATGTAGGGCGTTCGGACTCCATGATTATTTTGTCCTTGAATCCAAAGACTCGTACCACTAAGATGCTCAGCATCCCGCGGGATGTTTACACCGATATTCAGGGTCATGGACAAGATAAGATTAACCATGCCTTTGCCTTCGGTGGCGTCGACTTAACCATTGATACCGTGCAAAACTTCCTCAATGTGCCAATTGACTACTATGCCGTGGTCAATATGCAAGGTTTGGAACAGTTAATCGATGCTGTAGGTGGGATTGATGTCACGAGCCCAATTACCTTTACCTATCAAGAATCAAGCTTCGTAGCAGGCGAAACCAAGCATGTCGATGGTTGGAATGCTATGAACTTTGCTCGGATGCGCTATGATGATCCTGAAGGGGAGACAGGGCGCCAAAACCGGCAAAAACTGGTGATCAAGGCCTTGGTTGATAAGCTCTCCAATGTTGGGGCGATTGCCAACTACCCGCAATTGCTGGAAGTTGTGGCTAAAAATGTTCAAACCAACCTAGACCTCAAGCAAGCTCTTAATATCTATCAGAAATACTCGCCAGCCCTCCAAAATATCACCGCTATTCGCTTTGAAAATTTGGAAGATTTGATTTTGGATGAAATCTATTACTACTATGCGCCACTCTCATCCCGCCTTAAGGTGGCCAATGAGTTGCGTTTGAATTCAGGCTTAACACCAATTAGTGCTAGTCAACTCCATGATCCTCTTGGGGATACAGGAGGAACAACCACTGCGACGGTTTCCAAGACTTCTAAGTTGATTATCAACCAATATCCAACTGGCTTTACAGCAGAGGAACTGCAACAAGTATCCCAAACGCAAGATAATGCGCAGAACTTCCGGCAGAATGAGTATTACAATCCAGTAGCACCAGCCACTGAATATTATTATGAAGAGCCGGTAGCACCACAACCAGTTCAACCGGATCCTGTCCAACCGACAGTTCCGCCAGAAAATACTGAGCAACCAACACAACCAGTTCAACCAACACAACCAGTTCAACCGGTCACGCCACCAGCGCAAGGATCGGGTAATGGTCAGGGAACACCAGGAACAGGTCAATAAAGTATTTTTATGCCCCGTCTATGACGAGGCTTTTTTTTATCCTTGTATACAAAAAAGACGACTCAGGAGTGAGACGTCTAAGAGAGTGTAGCTGCTTCATCAGCCCCAAAACCATGGCAGTGGCTTGAGGTGGGTCAAGGGTTATTTTACACGGAGAATTTGCTGGCTATCCAAGAGGAAATCCAGGCCGGAGTCGCAGGCCATAAAACGGAAGTGGCCATTGCTTAAGAGGCCAGTGACATAAACACGGCGTTGGCCCAGTTGGATTTTGCCGGTCTTATCATAATATTCGTAGGTGAGCGTCAAGGCTTCTTGACTAACATAATGTTGGTGTAGACGCTCCAGAACATGGTCCATAGGCATAATAAAAGTTTGGACATTAGCATCTGAAGTCGGCGCTTGGAAGAATGGTTGTAACAATTGGCGAGTTGCCTTGGAGACATTGCTGAAGAGGGCGGGCATTGCTTTAGTATTTAATGAGAGTTCCATGGGGGTCATCCTTTCTATGCGAAATAATGTTCTTGCGAACACCTGTTCTATACCTCTAGTATACGAACATGCGTTCATGATGTCAAGCATTTTTTTCAAGGTATGGAATAAGGAACGATTTTGCTATAAAAAACGGGATTGTTTTGGTATAATAGTAGGCGTATCCGAGTTATAGGAGGTGCAATTAAGTGTGAATACAACCATGAAAGAAATGCAGGCTATCGAGCGTGAAGCCGAAGCTTTAAGACGTGACTATCAAGAACAAGTAACTGCCTTAGGTCAAGTAGGTGAGGAAGAGTTGGCAGAGGTAATCGCCCAATTCGACCAAGTGACCCAAGCTCTAGTGGCAGAAGAAGAAGCCCAGTTAGAAGCACGCTATCAAGTCGCTCAAGAAGAATTAGCTTCAACCCAAGAGGCAACTCAAGCCTTGGTTGAGCAAGTCTTGGCTGGCCAGCGTGAACACTGGCTCCAACACATTTTGACAAAGGTGGTAGACAATTATGGCCGTTAGTCCAATGCAGAAGATTACCTTGGTGACAAGCAAGGCCCTTCTGCCGGAATTACTGACTGTCCTTCAAGAAGATGGCCAGGTCCATCTCAATAACCTCAAGGTATTGGACGATTGGCAAGACCTTGAAGCCAGTGAGCGAGGGACGTCTAAGCGGGAAGACGAGGCGGAAGCCGTCAATCTACTTCCCCAGCTTCAGAAACGTCAGGAAAAGGTGCAAAAGGCACTGACCCTCTATCAACAGCATTTGCCTAAGAAGGGTCTCGTAGCCTCTCTAACCGAGGGACTGCCAGAATTGACCTTCCAAGAATTGGAAGCCCAAGGACGTCAGTTCAATGAACAATTAGCTGTTAACCGAGCAAGTCAGCTCAATAAGCGACTCAAGGATTTAGAAAAAGAAGCTCAGACCTTGCAGGCTGATTTGGCCCTCTTGACCCAATGGCAAAAGCTAGATGTCTTACCTCAAGGAGGGCAAGACCATCAAGTGGTCAATGTGGCAATAGGGACCGTGCCGGCAGATAGTATTGATCGTTACTACAAGGCTTTGGCAGCTTTGCCAGACTTAGTGGTTAAGCGAGTCTTCAGCAATCCCCAGGAAGTAGGGGTTGTGGTCTTTAGTCAGAAATTAAGCAGTCAAGCAGACTTCTTGGATAGTTTGGCACCTGCTTCCTTCCAGGCATTAGAGTATCCTTTTGAGCGCCTGCCTCAGGAGCAACTGCCATTGACCTCTGAACGACTCAAGACAGTGCAAGAAACTATCCAAGCCATTCGCCAAGAGTTGACCCAGTCTCAAGAGACGGTAGACCAACTCAAAGTTCAATTAGATTACTTAGCCAATCATAGTTTGCGTGAAGCAGCGAGTCAAAACGCTGGTTTGACTGAACATTTAGCGGCGGTTGAAGGTTGGACGGAAACACGCGCGACGGCGCATTTACAAGAGACTCTTAAGCAAGCTTTCAAAGGCTTAGTCGTTATGAAAGTTGCTGAAGCCAAGGATGAAGAGCTAGACCAAGTACCAATTAAATTACGCAACCATCCTCTAGTGGCACCTTTTGAATCGGTGACCCGGATGTATGCCTTGCCTAAGTATAATGAAGTCGACCCAACGCCTTTCTTGGCTCCATTCTATTGGACCTTCTTCGGGATGATGGTCGCCGACTTGGGCTATGGTTTGCTGGTTATGTTAGCAACCGCCATCGGTCTTTGGTTGATTAAGGGACGAGAAAGCCTAAGAACAACCTGTAAGTTCTACTTCTCTCTAGGCTTATCCACTGCTATCTGGGGGGCTATTTACGGGTCAGCCTTTGGGTTTAATCTACCATTTAAATTGATTGATACCAATACAGATGTCACGACCATCTTGCTGATTTCTGTTGGGTTAGGGTTCCTGCAAATCATGACTGGACTCTTCCTCAATACCTATCAGAAAGCAAAACGACGTGACTTCCATGAAGCTTACGCTAATGGCTTGGCTTGGATTTTCATTTTGCTAGGCTTAGTCGCTATGATTCTGGGGCCAATGATTCCAGGTGCAGCTTGGTTAGGCACGGTCGGTCAAATCCTGGCGATTGTCAATGCCATTGGGATTGTCCTCAGCTCCGTCATCAAGGCTAAGAGCCTAGGTGGACTGGGTTCAGGTCTCTACAATCTCTATGGGATTTCTGGTTACATTGGGGACTTTGACTCTTATACACGTCTTATGGCCTTGGGCTTGTCAGGCGGGAGTATCGGGGCGGCCTTTAACACCATTGTGGCCTTTTTACCTGTGTGGGCGCGCTTTAGTATTGGGCTCTTGCTCTTTGTGCTCTTGCACGGCCTTAACATCTTCCTGTCCATGCTGTCAGGATATGTCCATGGCGCTCGTTTGATGTTCGTCGAATTCTTCGGTAAGTTCTACGAAGGCGGCGGTCAGCCATTCCAGCCCCTGGCACCAGTCAATCAAAACGTTCAAACAAAAGTAAAATCGGAGGAATAATTACATGGAACATTTAGCTGCTTACTTTACAGAATACGGGGGCGCCTTCTTTGCTGGCTTAGCCATCGCTATCGCTGTTATCTTTAGTGGAATGGGCTCTTCACGTGGGGTCGGGACTGCCGGTCAAGCCGCAGCCGCTTTATTGAAAGAAGAACCAGATAAATTCGCCCAAGCCTTAATCTTACAACTCTTGCCTGGTACCCAAGGCCTTTATGGCTTCGTTATCGGCTTCTTCATCCTCTTGCGTATGTCTGCTGGGGTTAGCCTAGCAACTGGTTTGGCTTATGTTTTCGTAGCCTTGCCAGTAGGGGTAGTGGGTTACTTCTCTGCTAAGTACCAAGGGAATGTGGCGACTGCAGGTCTTCAAATCTTAGCAAAACGTCCTGAACATGTCATGAAAGGGGTCATCTTAGCGGCCATGGTAGAAACCTACGCGATTTTGGCCTTCGTTGTATCCTTCATGCTCTTAACCAACGTTCAATAGACGCTGGGGAGGAGGTCCTAATATGAGTGAAATGGAATCCTTGCGTCAAGCTATCTTGGCGCAGGTGACAGAAGAAGGAGAGGCCTTGCTCAGACGGGCGCGTCATGAACACCATGACTTGCTAGAAAAGGCTGAAGCACAAGCAATGGCGGAACGTGATCGCCATCGCCAACAGGCCTTGAATCAGGTGCGTAGTCGCTACCAACAACAATTACAACAAGTAGATTATCAGAAACGTCAAGCTAAATTGACTGCCAAACAAAAAGTCTTAACAGAACTTTTCACTGAAGCTTTGGCTCGGATGGAAGCCTGGGACAGCCAGCAAATCTGGCAGTTCATGGAACCTATCCTCAACCAATTTACTGGCCAAGCCTTTGAATTAGCGCTAGGTGAAGACACACAAGCTAAGTTCAGCCAAGACCAATTGGATCAACTACAAGCACGTTATCCAGATATGGCTCTGCGGGTGCCTTTGCGCCATGAAACGGGCTTTGTCATCACCCTGGGTCGGATTGAATACAACTATCTCTTCCGCGAATTGTTAACCGCTATCTATGAAGAGGAAGGCTATCAAATTGCCAATCAAATTTTTGCTGACTAAAAAGGAGGCTAGGACATGACGTTTCATGACTATTCTCAACTGAATACAGCCATTAGTGTCAAGGAACAAAGCTTCCTCAGTCGGGCTAACCTAGTCCAACTGTTGAATGCTGTTGATGATGAACAGCTCGCTCTTTATCTAGAAGGCACACCTTACAGTGTTCCTTTGGCCGAGATTCGGCAACACGATGTCTTAGACCAAACCATTATGAAGGCGCTGGCGGCGGACTATGATTTTGCTTACCAGCAATGCCCAGACCCAAATCTGGTCAATGTTTTTGGGCTTAAGTATGTCTATCATAACCTTAAGCTTTTCCTGAAAATGCGGGCCATTGGTCGTGACTTGTCACATCTTTTGATTCCTATTGGCCCCTATCCTTTGGAGGCGCTCAAGCATTTGAGCCTGACCCTAGAGTCTGACCTATGCGATCCCTTAATTGTGGAAGAAGTGGCTCAGACTTGGTCAGAGTATAAGGATTATGAAAACACGGTCGCCATTGATATGGGGATGGATTCAGCCTATTTCCGTCATTTGCGGGTCATTGCTGATCAAAGCGACTTGCCGCTCTTACAAGAATTAGTGGATGCCAAGATTGACTTTTTCAATGCCATTACGGCCTTACGAGCCTTGGCTCAAGACAAGCCAAACAGTTTTGCCTATCAATTGATGTCTCGTAAGGGGACCAAGCGACCTAAGGAAATGTTGCATTTGGCTAAAGACGGTCAGCTAGCAAGTTGGTTTAATGCCTTTAATGCCTTGCCCTATACCAAGGTTTTTGATTCCTATGTCCAAGCTATGCAATCAGGCAAGATTCAAGCCAGTCAGATGGAACAACTTCAAGATCTCTACTTGACGCACTTAGTCAATAGTGCCTCCCTAGATGCCTTGTCTGGCGGACAGATTTTGCGTTATTTGAATGGGCGTGAGATGGAAGCAGTCAATCTGCGTTTGATTCTCCTTGGTCGAGCCAATGGCATTGCCAAAGAAGCCATCGAAGAAAGGATGCGACTGGGTTATCATGACAACTAAATCTTACAAAATTGCCGTAGTCGGCAACCATGATGCCATTCTGCCTTTTCAAATGATTGGGTTTGACATTTATCCTGTCCGCCAAGTAGAGGTACTGGGTCGCTTATTGGCGCAGCTAGCTAAGGATAACTACGGCATTATTTACCTGACAGAAGATTATGCTCAAGAAATTCCAGAAGTTCTGGCATATTACCAAGGACTCGTGACACCGGCTGTTATTCTGATTCCAACCCATAAGGGGAGCCTAGGGATCGGCAAGCAACAGATTCAAGACAATGTTGAAAAAGCAGTCGGCCAAAATATCTTGTAAAGGAGGGGTTTGCTTGAAAGAAGGAAAAATTATTAAAGTATCAGGCCCTTTAGTGGTCGCTGATGGAATGGAAGAAGCCAATATTCAAGACATTTGCCGTGTTGGGCATCTGGGCTTAATTGGTGAAATTATCGAGATGCGGGGCGACCAAGCCTCCATCCAAGTCTATGAAGAAACGTCGGGCTTAGGCCCAGGTGAACCAGTGGCTTCAACTGGTTTGCCCCTGTCTGTTGAGCTAGGTCCTGGTATGATGTCTCAGATGTTTGACGGGATTCAACGGCCCCTAGAACGTTTCCGTAGCCAAACAGAAAGTGACTATCTTATTCGTGGGGTAGCTCTTCCTGTCTTAGACCGTGAACGCAGCTGGCATTTTATCCCTCAAGTTCAAGTAGGGGAAGCTGTTAAAGCCGGTCAAATTCTAGGTTATGTTCAAGAAACAGATTTAATCCAGCACCGTATCATGGTACCGAATGGCATTTCAGGGCGCTTGACAGCCATTGAAGAGGGTGATTATCGGGTAACAGACACCGTCTACCAAATTGAAGGTAAAGACGGCCAAGTCTTCCAAGGCACCTTGATGCAAAAGTGGCCTGTTCGTAAGGGGCGGCCTTTTGCCCGTAAGCTGATTCCGGTCGAACCGATGATTACGGGTCAGCGGGTAATCGATACCTTCTTCCCTGTAACCAAAGGGGGAGCAGCGGCTGTTCCAGGACCATTCGGGGCCGGTAAAACAGTGGTGCAACACCAAATCGCTAAGTTTGCTAACGTGGACATCGTCGTTTATGTTGGTTGCGGTGAACGTGGGAATGAGATGACGGACGTCTTGAACGAATTCCCTGAATTGATTGATCCAGCGAGTGGTAAGTCCATCATGGAACGGACCATTCTGATTGCCAATACCTCCAACATGCCGGTGGCGGCGCGTGAGGCCTCTATTTATACAGGGATTACCATTGCCGAATACTTCCGTGACATGGGGTATTCCGTTGCCATTATGGCGGACTCAACCTCTCGTTGGGCTGAAGCTCTGCGGGAAATGTCCGGTCGTCTGGAAGAAATGCCAGGGGATGAAGGCTACCCAGCTTACCTAGGGAGCCGAATCGCAGAATACTATGAACGGGCAGGTCGTGTAGAGGTCTTAGGATCTGGCTTAGAAGGGACTATCACCGCTATTGGGGCCGTTTCGCCACCAGGTGGGGATATTTCCGAGCCAGTTACCCAAAATACCTTACGTATTGTTAAAGTCTTCTGGGGCTTGGATGCAGGATTGGCGCAACGTCGTCACTTCCCATCTATTAACTGGTTGAACTCTTATTCACTCTATAGTGATGAAGTGGGTCAATATATTGACCAAACACAGCAAGTCGATTGGGCAGCTAAGGTCACCAAGGCTATGAACCTGCTCCAAGAAGAGAGTGAATTGGAAGAAATCGTGCGTTTAGTTGGGGTAGATTCTCTATCACCAAAAGACCGCATGACCCTCAATACGGCGCGGATGATTCGGGAAGATTTCTTGCAACAGAACGCTTTTGATGAAGTCGATACCTATACATCTTTTGCTAAGCAATATGCTATGTTGACCAACATTCTGCGCTTCCACGAAGCGGCGCAAGAAGCCTTAGTTTTAGGTGCTTATTTCCATGAAATCATGTCCGGTACCGTTGATTTACGGGACCGTATTGCCCGGAGTAAGTTTATTCCTGAAACGGAGCTAGATCGTATTAAGGCTCTAGCCCAAGAAATTGACTCAAGCATCCATCAAATCTTAGCCCAAGGAGGTGAACTCGATGGCAGTCATTAAAGAATACCGCACGGTCAGTGAAGTAGTAGGCCCCTTAATGTTGGTTGAAGACGTCCAAGGAGTTCGCTTTAACGAACTGGTGGAAATCCGCCTACATAATGGTGAGTTCCGCCAAGGGCAAGTCTTGGAAGTCCAAGAAGACAAAGCCTTGGTCCAACTCTTTGAAGGTTCGGCTGGTATTAACCTAGCTAGCGCCAAGGTCCGCTTTACTGGTAAGCCCCTGCATTTAGGGGTTTCGGAAGACATGGTCGGCCGTGTCTTCAACGGGATGGGGGAAGCTATCGACGGTGGCCCAGACCTCATTCCTGAGCAGTACCTCGATATTGATGGTCAAGCCATTAACCCGGTTGCGCGGGACTATCCGGATGAATTTATTCAGACGGGGATTTCGGCTATTGACCACCTCAACACCTTGGTTCGGGGACAGAAATTACCTGTCTTCTCAGGTTCAGGTCTGCCTCATAAGGAGTTAGCTGCACAGATTGCCCGTCAAGCAACCGTACTTAACTCAGATGAAAACTTCGCCGTAGTCTTTGCTGCTATGGGGATTACCTTTGAAGAAGCAGAATTCTTTATGAATGACCTGCGTGAAACAGGTGCTATGGACCGTTCCGTTCTCTTTATCAACTTAGCCAATGACCCAGCCATCGAACGGATTGCAACGCCTCGGATTGCCCTGACGACAGCAGAATACTTGGCTTATGAGAAGGATATGCACGTTCTGGTTATTATGACCGACATGACCAACTACTGCGAAGCCTTGCGTGAAGTCTCAGCAGCACGTCGGGAAGTGCCAGGTCGTCGTGGTTACCCGGGTTATCTCTATACTAACCTGTCTACCCTCTACGAGCGTGCTGGTCGGATTATTGGTAAGAAGGGTTCTGTTACCCAAATTCCAATCCTGACCATGCCAGAAGATGACATTACCCATCCAATTCCTGACTTGACCGGTTATATCACCGAAGGTCAAATTATTCTGTCACGGGACCTCTATAATAGTGGTTACCGGCCACCAATTAACGTCCTCCCATCCCTGTCCCGTCTTAAAGATAAGGGGTCAGGTGAAGGTAAGACCCGTTACGACCATGCGCCAACCATGAACCAGCTCTTTGCAGCTTATGCGACTGGTAAGCAGGCTAAGGAATTAGCTGTCGTTTTAGGGGAGTCGGCCCTGTCCGATGTGGACCGTAAATACATTGAGTTCACCAACCGTTTTGAAGAAGAGTATATCAACCAAGGTTTCTATACTAACCGTTCAATTCAAGAGACCTTAGACTTGGGTTGGGAATTGCTTTCTATCTTGCCACGGACAGAACTCAAGCGGATTAAGGATGATATGTTGGATACCTTCCTTAAACCAGCAGAATAGGGGGATGGAAGATGGCGCGCTTAGATGTCAAACCGACCCGGATGGAACTTAATAACCTCAAGGATCGTCTGAAAATCGCCAGTCGTGGCCACAAGCTCCTCAAGGATAAGCGGGATGAATTGATGAGACAGTTCATTGAATTAATCCGGCAGAACAACCAACTTCGTCAGAAGGTGGAAGGGAACTTAGTTGAAGGCATGCAAGACTTCGTATTGGCTAAGTCTCTAGAGAGTGATGCTATGGTGCAGGAACTCTTTGCCGTACCATCCAAGGAAGTGGCCCTAGAAATTCGTCAGGACTCCATCATGAGTGTGGCGGTGCCTAAGCTCTTTGCAGATGTCAAGGAAGCGGCCAATGCCAGCGAAGTACCTTACTCCTATGTCGGGTCCAACAGCGAAATGGACCAGGCTATTGGCTCGATTACGGCCTCCCTAGACGACCTCTTGAAGTTAGCGGAAATTGAGAAAACTTGCCAACTCATGGCTGATGAGATTGAAAAAACACGTCGCCGTGTTAATGGTTTAGAGTATCAGATTATTCCGCAGTTAGAAGAGACTATTTACTATATCGAAATGAAGCTTGAAGAAGCCGAACGGGCCAACCTGATTCGGATGATGAAAGTGAAAAATATGTAAGCCTAAGAGGCTGGGAAGCATCCCAGCCTCTTTTGTCGTGTGTAGACTTGGACACATATTTTTAAAGATTTCCTTATCGCCAGAGGTCATCCATTTAGTTTGATGGGTATTTGTGATAGAATAGAAGTAAGCGTATTAGAAAGTCTAGTTAAGGAATGAATGTCATGAAAGATTTACCAATTGGCTTTATCGATTCAGGTTATGGGGGCCTGACAGTGGTCAAGCAAAGCCTCAAGCAATTGCCCAATGAATCCATTATTTATTTGGGGGACAATGCCCGTTGTCCTTACGGCCCACGATCCATGGAAGAGGTTAAAGACTACATTTGGCAGTTAAGCCGTTTCTTGCTTAAAAAAGGCATTAAGATGCTAGTCATTGCCTGCAATACCGGGACAGCGGCAGCCTTGGAAGAGATTCGCCAGACCTTGGATATTCCAGTGGTCGGGGTCATTCATCCTGGTAGCCGGGCCGCCATTGAGCGGACAGAGAATAACCATATCGGAGTTATCGGGACCCAGGGGACCATTGCAAGTAACCTTTATGAACGGGTCATGAAGGATAAGGCAGACTATCTGCAGGTTACGAGTGTGCCCTGCCCAAGCTTTGTCCAATTAGTAGAAAATCACCAGCTTAATAGCCCTCTGGCCTGGCAACAGGTTAGAGAAAGCTTAAGTGCCTTTGACCAGACAGGGATTGACACTCTGGTCATGGGCTGCACCCATTATCCCCACCTCAAGCCGCTGATTCAGGCGGTCATGGGTCAAGGGGTCACCTTGATTGATTCAGGGGTAGAGACCTTGAATGAGGTCAGCATGCTCTTAGACTATTTTGGTTTGAGTCGCAGTGCCAAAGACGCGCAGATTCAGCCAGCAAGCCAGCATTTCTATACGACAGGGGATGCAAAGCAATTCGCCCAGTTCGTGACTGCATGGTTGGAACAAGCAGAGCCAAGTATCGTTCAGTGCCAAATTGAAGGAGATGAGATTCTTGAAGTTAGTCATCGCGACGCAGAATAAAGGCAAAGTAGCAGAATTTGAACGTCTTTTGGGGCCTAAGGGCATTGAAGTTGTCTCGCTTTTAGACTATCCTGATCTACCAGATGTTGAAGAGACGGGGGATAGCTTTGAAGCCAATGCCCGACTTAAGGCAGAAAGCATTGCTAAACTATTGAATTTACCAGTCTTGGCGGATGATTCAGGTCTAGTCGTACCTTATCTAAATGGTGCGCCCGGCATCTATTCGGCTCGCTATGCCGGCCAACCCAAGTCTGACAAGGCCAATATTGACAAGCTCTTGCGGGAGATGAGTCAAGCCAGTGGGGACCAACGCCAGGCTTACTTCGTCACTTGCTTAGTGTTGGCCTCGCCTGACCACGACAGTCATGTCGTAGAAGGGCGGGCCTACGGGACCATTGCGCTGGAGCCAAGTGGAGAATCGGGCTTTGGCTACGATCCAGTTTTCTATGTGGACCAAGAAGGGGCTACCTTTGCCCAAATCCCACTAAGTCGTAAAAACCAAATCAGCCATCGGGCCAATGCCATTAAGGCCCTCCTGGCTAGCCTACCTGAATGGCTTGAGGTGACAGCATGAAAATTTTATTAATGAGTGACAATCATGGCCGTTGGCCTAAAGTCCATGAATTAGTGGAATATTACCGGCCACAAGTTGATCTTATTCTGCATTGTGGAGACTCAGAGTTTGCCCCTGATGATCCCGTCTGGGAAAAGGTAGATGCGGTGGTAACCGGCAATAATGACTATGACCCAGAATATCCGGATGAATTGGTCATTAATACTCGCCAAGGGCGTATTTTCCTGACTCATGGCCATTTCCACAATGTCTACTTTAATAGCAAACGGATGGTCAAGGCAGCTCATGACAATCATTGCCAGTTTGCCTTCCACGGCCATACCCATGTGGCCTATGCCAAGATTGAGGATGGCGTTTTGCTCTGCAATCCGGGTAGCCTTAACTACTCACGGGGCTCCTTACCTTATCGGACCTATGCCATCCTAACTTTTGAACCCCAAACTATTAAAGTTGAGTTCTACGATGATGAAAAACATCGCTTGGATCAGTTGACCCAAGTTTTTGATCGAAATTTACTTGAGGAGGCTGGATATGATACATCCCAAAATTGAAGCCTTAGTTGCTAGCAACATGCTGGATTTCATGATTCCAGCTGATAATGTCGCCAATGTGATTGATCAACACACCCTTAGTACGGGGCTCTTAATTCTAACCCAGTCCAACTACACCATGATTCCGGTTTTGTCGGCCGAGTCTAAGTTGATGGGGGTCATCTCCATGTCCATGATTATCAAAGCCGTCATGACTGTTGACGCCATTGAAATGGAGCGTCTGGACGAGCTTAAGGTTCGCGATGTGATGCTGTGTCAACCGGTTCGGGTTCAAGCTAATTGCAATTTAGCAGAGGTGCTCAACTACTTAATTGATCAGAACTTTGTCTGTGTGGTGGATGGGGATAACCGTTTCTTAGGCATTATTACTCGTAAGAATGTCATGCAGCGTCTAACCCATCTTCTGCATTTGACTTCCAATCCTGGAGAGGTGGCTCGCCTTATTAAGCTTTTTGAGACTGCTGAGGCAGTGGTCTAGCAAAGGGGGCAGACAGCGACAGTGGATGTCTTCAACCAAATTAGTCATTTAGCCTGGCCGGAAATTCTCAACCGGCTCTGGCAATTCATCCTAGTAACGGTCATCTTTTGGCTGGGGAGAGGCTTGGTCAATCGCTTTTTCGAATCCAGATTGCGCCACAAGGTCTTTCAGGTAGCACCTAAGACTTCACCTCAAAGACTCCAGACCATTTGGACCATTACTAAGAATGCCATTAACTATGCCTTTTATTTCTTCTATGTCTATGCTGTTTTAGCTATCCTAGGCTTTCCAGTTTCAACCTTAGTAGCCGGGGCCGGGATTGCCGGGGTAGCCGTCGGGTTAGGGGTCAAGGATTTCATTACCGATGTGGTCAATGGCTTCTTCATTATTTTGGAGGGCCAATACGAAGTAGGCGAAGAAGTCAAAATTGGTGACATTCGAGGCAAGGTCCAGACCGTGGGAATTCGGACGACCATTATCCAGGGAACTAGTGGCAATCGCTACTACATTCCAAATGGGGATATTAGTATTGTCAATAACCTTAGTCGGGAGAACCGCCAAATCGTCATTGATTTACCCATTACGGACCAGACCCAGCTGGAAGACTTGGCTCATCAGGTTCAAGTTATAACGGAGGGGCTGAGCCAGGACTATGCAGAGGATTTAACAGCTGAACCGGTCATTACCGGTGTGGTCAATGATACGACCACGGGGAAATTTCATTATCAGATTTCCTTCTATGTGACCAACGGTGCTCAGGGGCGGTTGACAGGGGCCTTTTATTTCCGCTATTTGACTCAGCTTCAACAGGCTGGGATTCATCTCTTGGATTAAGTGCTTACCTTGTTCTCCTCTTAGAATCGTGGTATGATAAGAACAGTAAAGTTTAACGTGAAAGGATTTGAGGCAGAATGGAATGGACAAGCATTGCGGCCTTGATTGCGGCGCTAGCCTTTGCGCTATTAGTCCTCTTTCTGTGTTGGACCTTAATTGGTTTCAACAAAATCATGAAAGAAGTTAAGCAAACGGTGGTCGAGGTCAATGATTCCATTAAAATCATTACCAAAGATGTGGACCAACTCTCAATTGAAGTGGAAGGACTTCTTAATAAGTCCAATAGCTTGGTTGATGATCTGAATGGCAAGTTAGCTCAAACTGACCCGCTCTTCAAGGCCGTAGGCGATTTGGGGACTTCAGTCAGTGGCGTACAGGCTTCTACTCGTAAGGTGACCCAATCCTTCAAGGCAGGCCACTTCTTAAAACGTGTGACGCCTTTTGGCAACCGTAAGCAAGAAGCAGAAGCTAAGGCGCCAGCAGCAGCAACGGGTGTCAAACCAACGTCGCCTAAGAGTGAAACTAGCAAGCCTAAGGCTGCGTCTAAGGCGACAGGATCACAGTTGGATTACCTAATCCAGAAGAAACCGTCACACACGGCGGGCGAAATTACACTAAAGAAATGAGGTATGTAGCATGTCAAGAAAATCAGGATTTTTTGCAGGTTTAGTATGGGGGAGCCTTGTAGGGGCTGCCGTAGCCCTCTTGTATGCCCCAAAGGCAGGGAAAGAATTGCGGGAGGACTTGACTGAGCGTGCTCATGAATACAAGGACTTAGCAGGTGAACGTTTTGTTGAATATCGCGACCTGGCCTTAGAACGGGCAGGGGAGTACCGTGATTTAGCAGTCGAAAAAGGGGTTAACTTCTATGATGCGGCTAACAGCAAGACAGAAGAAATCCGTGTTAACTTAGCCAAATCTGCCCAAGAACTCAAGGACCAATTAGTACATGCTGCCTTCCCATCACATCAAGAGGAAGTAGCGGAAGATGCTGAGACGGTTATCACAGAGTTCAAGGAAGCCTTAGAACAACAAGCTAATCAAGCAGAAGAAGCCTAAAAATCTTAACTGGAAACGGAAATACCGTTTCCAGTTTTTTGATGGGCAAAAGTCCTGATAAGAAAGCGTTTTGAAATATAAAATGGCAATTGAAAGCCCCCCTGACATATGGTACACTTAGCAAAGGAATAATCCATCAGCACCAGACGGTGCGATTTTCATTATTAAAAGGAGTTATGTAATATGTCATTAGGCGTACGTTTATTTGCAGAATTTTTAGCCACTGCCATGTTAATCATCTTAGGTAACGGGGCTGTTGCCAACGTTGATTTAAAAGGTACCAAAGCGGGGAGTGGTGAAGGGGCTCACGGTTGGAACCTGATTGCAATCGGTTATGGTTTTGCGGTTATGATGCCAGCTATGATCTTCGGTCACGTCAGCGGTAACCACATTAACCCAGCTTTCACTCTCGGTTTGGCTATCAACGGTAACTTCCCATGGGCAGAAGTTGTGCCTTACATTGGGGCTCAATTCTTAGGGGCTATGTTCGGTCAACTCTTAGTAGTGGCAATGTACAAGCCTTACTATGATCAAACAACCAACCAAGCGCATATCTTGGGGACTTTCTCAACAGCTAACGCTGCTAAAAGTCACTTGAATGGCTTTGTCGGCGAATTTATTGGCTCTTTCATCCTCTTCTTCGCAGCAGTAGGGATTACCAAAGGGCAAATGTTCGCTAACAACCCAGGTTTGGCTCACTTAGCGCTTGGTTTCTTGGTATGGGCTTTGGTTATCGCAGTCGGTGGGCCAACCGGTCCAGCCCTCAACCCAGCTCGTGACTTAGGTCCGCGTTTGGTTCACCAATTCTTACCACTTAAGAACAAAGGGGACTCTAACTGGTCTTACGCCTGGGTACCAGTGCTTGCGCCAATCTGTGCTGCCATTTTAGCAGTCTTTGTCTTCAACACTTTCTTCTTAGTTAAATAAAGACCTTTTTAGAGGCTGGGATCATCCCAGCCTCTTTGCTTGTCTAGTAATCAGTCAACCTTAGTTGGTTGCTTACTTAAGCACTCTTTACCTAGCTGGGAGTGACTCCCGTTAGGCTTCGTGGTATAATGAAGGTGGAGGTGTCTTATGAGTGAATTAAGCCGTTGGATTGAAGCCTGTGAGGAATGTCAATCCCTAGACCAAGTCAATAGTGTCTTAGAAGGAGCACTCCTAGAGGCACCAGATGATAGCCAAACCTATCAGGGTCTGCTAGATTTATCGGATTACTTTGCTAAGCGGGGCTATCGAGAGTGGCAAGTCTGGCTCTTAGACCAGCTTTATCAGCTAACCCATAAGAAAAAGGTTGCCTACTATCTGGCCAAGGCCTGCTTCCAGCTGGCCGATTATCCCAGTGCCTATGAATGGTTGAGCCGGGCCAAGACAGACCAAGCCGTCTTTCTTGTCCAATGGTTAGAGGCTCAGATTCTCTTTGAACTGGGGCAAGTAAAGGCCTGCCAGAAGGTATTACAGGACTTAATTCAAACCTATCCGACTCGATTTGAGCCCTATCAACTCTTAGCTCAGGCCAAGATTGAAGAGGGGGACTATAGCAAGGCTAAGGACTACTATCAAGTCTTGCTAGGCTACTTTTCAGATAAGGTGGATCGAGCCTTGATTCGACAACGGCTTCTGGCTTTAGCTTTAGAAGACGAGATGATTCAGCTAGAATGGATTCAATCCCTAGTAAGTTGGGAAGACCTGCCACTGGTTAGTGCGGAAGATTACTACCTCTTAGCCTTGGCCTATCAAAAGGCGGGGCATCTGGCTCTTGCTTATGAGGCTGCTCAACAAGCCCTTGCCCTGGACTCAGATTCCGTGGACATCCACTACTTAGTGGCAGAATTGGCTTTGGGCCTGGGACACCAGACTAGCTTGAGGGAGAACCTTGACTGGCTCTTTGAAGTGACTCTGGCAGATGATGGACGCATGGCGGATTATCTGGCCTTATGTCAGGCGATTGACTATCTGACGCCGGCTATTAAGGACAAGTTAATGGATGCCTATCTGCTCCAGGAAGATGAAGATTTGACCTATGCCATCGCCACCTATCTGATTGCTTGGTTAGCTCAGCATGAGGATGCCCAGGCAGCCTTAGAGGTCTTAGATACTCTGGCGCCAGACTTTCCAGATCCCGAGTATCTGTCTTGTCTCTATGCACCACTCTATGCGGACCTAGGCCAGCGGGAGCAGGCTCAAGCAGCCTATCAAGAGGCCTTAGACCTGATGGCGGGAGACCGGGATTTTTGGTTACAGGCCCGTCAGTATTTTGTGGCTTGGGGCTTAGACCGAGAAGTCGCTACTTTAGACCGGATTTTGGCGGAAGCAGACCATGACTCTCAGGATATAGAGGAGTAAAGATAAGTCTCAGAAAGGAGGAGACACGGTGATTAATAAGCATCAACGTAAACGTCAGTTTATTGCTTGGCTCTTGCAGCATTATCGGCATGCCAACCCAACGGTTAACTACTTTTTAGAGTTTTTAATGGTTCAGCCTGATTATATTCAATATGTTGAGTTCTCGGATCAAGTCGAATATGCCAGTCACGGTGTCTATATCTCCTATGTGGAGCAGACGGCGGTGCCTTTCCGTTACTATAAGGAAGGCAAATCCTACAGTTCTTGTGAGCAGGCTTTCCATGACCTGAGACTCAATGCTCAAGGGGCTCAACCCGTCACTTTTTATATAGAACTCAATATTCCTGACTATATTGCGACCCTCTACCGTTATGATCTCTTTACTCAGCCGGATTATTTACCTGAGGATAGTGCCTTTTTGGATCAATTGGAAATGGGACTGACTCAGGTTACCCGCCAAGTCAGACGCAAGCAATTGAAGGAACAGGTCGACCTAGCTTTAGATCAGGGAGCTTTTGATATCGTCAATCAACTATTAAATCAACTGGAGGAACTAGAAGGGCATGACCAAGACTATTAATCTCAATAATCCCTTGTTTCAGACGGCCATGCCCCTCCTAGAAGCCATTGAGTCTCATGGTTATGAGGCTTATTTTGTTGGCGGTTGCGTGCGTGATGCCCTCTTAGGCAAGGAAATTCACGATATCGATATTGCGACCAGTGCGACACCGGATGAAATCCAGGGGATTTTTCCGGTCACTTTTGAAGTGGGCAAGAAGCACGGGACCATTGTAGTGGTCTACAGGAAAGAAAACTATGAAATTACCACCTTCCGAACGGAGGGGACCTATAGCGATCGGCGCCGGCCTGACCAGGTTAACTTTGTTCGCAATTTACGCGAGGACACCTTGAGACGGGACTTCACCATTAATGCCTTGGCTTTGGACCGCTTAGGCAGGGTCTATGACTACCATGGTGGGGAGCAGGATCTAGGAGCCGGTATTATCCGTGCTGTCGGGACTGCCCTGGAACGTTTCGATGAAGATGCTCTACGCATGATGCGGGCCCTGCGCTTTGCCAGTCAGTTAGGCTTTGAGATTGAGTCCCAGACCTTTGAGGCCATTGGTCAACTTGCTCCTAACTTATCTTATGTGTCCATTGAGCGCATTCGGATTGAACTCAGCAAGCTCATGCAAGGTGATTATCTAGGGACAAGCTATAAAGCCTTGACTGACTCCGGCCTTTGCGCTTATTTATTGGGCATGGAGCAAGTAGATGCCTTAGCCGTCTGGCAGAAGGTCTATGAGACCCTAGCGGCTCAAATTGCTGCAGGGCTAGCGCGAGACGAACGTTTGGTTTGGTGGGCCTTAGTTAAGGCCATGGGCTTGAATTCAGCTCAGACGCGAGCCTTTTTGCGTGACTGGAAGCACAGCAATCCCTTCATTAAGGACGTCAGCGACTTATTAGACTTGGACCAAGCCTTTGCAGCAGGCCCACTGGATGCCTGGCAACTTTATCAGATGCCAGCCCATGTTTTGGCTATTTACGAGACCTATGCCTACCATCAAGCCTGGTTGACTCACCCTAATCAACTGACCCAAGCTAAGGCCCAATTGCCGCTTGCCAGTCGGTCGGATTTGGCCATTAATGGGCAAAAGGTCATGGAGGCGCTAGGCTTAAGCCGAGGCAATGCCGGACTAGGTCGCCTACTTTTGGAGCTAGAGCGTCAGGTCGTCATGGGGGATTTGGCTAATGACCCAGCCGGCCTCTTGGCCCAAGCTCAAGCGTTAGGAGCTGATTATCTTGAAAGCTAAAGGACTAAGAATTGCGGTTGTCGATTTAGAGACAACGGGCTCTCACCTAGATCAAGGTGATCAAATTATCCAAATTGGGGCTGTTCTGATTGAAGATGGACAAGTCCTAGCCCAACACAGTATGTTACTCAATCCTGAGCGAGACATTCCCACTCATATTACGGCCATCACAGGCATTCAACCAGACCAGGTCCAGGATGCGCCGACCTTTAGCCAAGTGGCAGGTCTCTGGTATGAGCGACTCAAAGACTGTTTCTTTGTGGCGCACAATCTAGGATTTGACTTGACCTTTTTGCAGGCCAAGTTTGCCGAACAAGGCTTGGACTTTCAGCCACCTGCCTTGGACACTGTCCAGTTAGCTAAAATCTTCCTGCCACAGGCACCGGGGTTTAACTTGCAGGATTTGAGCCAGTTCTTTGGCTTGAACTTCCAAGACGCCCATGATGCCTTGGGGGATGCCCGGATGACGGCCCATTTGTTGGATGTTTTGGCTCATCAGGCAGCGGATTTAGACTATGGGACTAAATTGGCCTTGCAAGCAATTTTTAAGGCTTTGCCCTATCAAGCCAACCAATTTCTCAACCAAGCTAGTAGCTTTTATTGCCAAGTAAGTTGGCCAGAGGGGCAGGGCGACAGCCAATCCCAAGCTAGTCATGCAAGCCTAATTAGCGCCAAGCAAAGAACGGCGGTAGCCTATTGGCAAGAAGCCGGTCAGGATAAATCACCCTTAGTGCTAGAAGCTCACGCCCGTCAGGACCATCAAGGCTTGGCACTGGCGCTACTCCATGCTTGGCGCCAAGAAGGGGACAAGGCCCTGCTAGTTTTAGAAAATGAGGGGCAAATCAGCCATTGGCAAGCCCTGTGGCAAGAAGTCAGCAGTCAGGAGGCGGGCATTTACCGACCATCCTATCAGTTTGTCGATATGGCCTCGGTTTACCAATTCTGCCATGAATTTGATTTAAGCCGGGCCAACCAACAGGAGCTTACCGTTTTAGCGGCTGCCTTGGTCTGGTTGACTAGCAGCCAGTTTGGCTGTTTGGATGAATTGAACTCTGAACTGGATATTAGTCAGATCATGCGGCGCTATGATTTTGTGGCTAAGCCGGGCAAGAAGGTGGGCTATCACCGTTACCTGGAGGGGCTTAAAGCCAAAGACTTAGTTTTGATGAGCCAAAAAGACTGGCTGTCCTTAAAGCAAGTCGCAGATAGCCCGCTGGCCTTTCTGGGGCATGCCCGAGTCTTGGTACTAGACCTAGAGGCCAGCTACCAAGGCCTAGTGGACCAAGAAAGCACTAGTCTGGATGCCAGCCAGCTCTTTGTAGAGCTTAAGGCCTTACTAGATCAAGGCCAGGAGGAAGCTCAGTTAGAGTCCTGCCTAGCCACTAGCTATGACCTGCTAGAAAGTATGCGGGCAGAGTTTGAAGCTAGTGATTTAGGTAATGCTAGTAATGATTGGTGGACAGCCTGCCTAGTCAAGGGCAGCCCCCGCTATTTGACCGTCATGGCCCAAGTGGCGACTTTAGGCCAGCAGCTAGAGGACTGGCTGAAAACCGCCAAACTAACCGCCAAACAAAAACGGATCTACCGCCATCTGGCAACGACCTGTCGACTACTAGCCAAGCAGTCAGAGGGGAGCTATGTCCGACTTCAAGGCCAGGTCAGCAATGGCCAAATCTACCAATTAGCCCTTAGCCGGGTGCCTTTAATTATGAGAAACAAGCACTTGCCTCAGCTAAGCCAGTACCAGCAGATTGCTTTCTTGTCGGACGGACAGTATGACCAGCCTTTAGGCTATGGCCTGGCACGCTTCTGGCAAGTGGGGGCCACTTATTTAAGCCTACCTGAGCAAAGTCAAGCCAGCAGTCTGACCCTCCAGGTGCCATTAGCTTATGCCCAGTCAGGTCAGGGTTATGAAGAAGCCGAGCAATTGCTGGCCTTTATCAAGGATCAGCTGGCCGAGAAGGGTGCTAGCCATGTCCTTATTCTTGCCAATAACAAGGCCCAAGCCCAGACATACTACCGTCTCCTATGGGAAAGTTCCCTGCTGGAAGAGGGCTACCTGATTTATAGTCAGGGACAAAATGGCAGCCTTAAGAAGATTAAGCGCCGGGCCGAAGCCGATGACAAGGCCATTGTCATTGTGCCAAGACGCCTCTTCCTAGAGGAGTCCTTCAGTCTGTCAGTCGATCAGCTCTTAGTGGTCTTAGACCGTCTACCATTTGACTCCTTGACCAATGAGCGGACCTTAGGCCAAGGCCAGGTGCTTGGCTTATCAGATAACCAGGCCTTTGATCAACTGACCCTACCGCAAATGATTTTCCGTCTTAAGAAATTGTTGGCTCAAGTCGCTAGCTCTAATTGCAAGGCGGACTACTATCTCCTAGATGAACGCGTTTGGACTCGTTATTATAGCCCTAAGGTTGAGGAATACTTGGCGCCCGCCATTGACCTGGTTCCCATCTTACCCAGTCACTAATCCAGCCTAGTCAGCTAGCCAAAAATTCATGCAATTTTGGAGAAATTATGGTATGATAGTACAGATAAGTGGCGACAGGAGGAGTCAAGTATGTTAAACCGTAAAGTGGTCTCAGGACTGACGCTCTTTTTCCTCATCATCTTTCTCATCTTTGCTTGGGTTTTCTATTCAAGCCAAGCCAAATCGCATCAAGCTCAACAGGAAGCCGTGCGACTGATTGAGACGGACTACACTGTCAAAGACGTCAAAAAGTTCTACTGGACGACCATCTCTGAGGCTTACTTTGCCTTGGATTTTGTGGATGACAGTGGCCAAGAACGTTATGCGATTGTGAAACGTGAGGGTGGGACCGTTAATTACTACACGCCAAGTCAAATTATCTCAGAAGAGGATGCCAAGGCCATTGCCTTAGCAGACAATGAGAATTATAAGATTATGCAGGCGCGTTTGGGCATGATTAAAGACACGCCCGTCTGGGAAATCACCATCAAGAATGATAATAATACCTTGACCTATTACTACCTCAATGCGCAGGATGGGTCCTGGTTACAAAAAATCGAAAATATTTAAGACAAGACTATGGAGGCAGGCAGAATGCAGACAATTACCATGCGTCAAGCAGCAGATTATATCGATCAAACGGTCATCATCAAGGCATGGGTGACTAACAAACGGAGCAGTGGGAAGATTGCCTTCTTACAATTGCGTGATGGCTCCGCTTATTTCCAAGCCATTGTGGTCAAGGCCGATGTCAGCGAAGAAACCTTCGCTTTGGCTAAGGGGCTTAACCAAGAAACCAGTGTGAAGGTAGTCGGTAAGATTCAAGCAGACACTCGTTCAGCTTTAGGCTATGAGCTTTTGGTTCAAGACATTGAAGTCATTGGTGAAAGTCATGACTACCCAATCACACCAAAAGAACACGGGACTGACTTCTTGATGGACCACCGCCACCTCTGGCTTCGTTCATCTAAGCAACATGCCATTATGCAAATCCGTAACGAAATTATCCGGGCAACCTACGAGTTCATGAACCAAGAAGGCTTGATTAAGGTGGACCCACCAATCTTGACGGGTTCTGCGCCAGAAGGGACTACTGAGCTCTTCCACACCAAGTACTTTGATGAAGATGCCTTCCTTTCCCAGTCTGGTCAGCTCTATTTAGAAGCAGCGGCTATGGCTTTCGGTAAGGTCTTCTCCTTCGGGCCAACCTTCCGGGCTGAAAAATCTAAGACCCGTCGTCACTTGATCGAATTCTGGATGATGGAAGTAGAATTGGCCTTCGTTGAACACGAGGAAAACTTGCAATTCCAAGAACGTTATGTGGCTCACCTGGTTCGCAATGTCATTGACCACTGTGGTCTGGCACTTAAGACCTTGAACCGTGATGTGGCAGTCTTGGAACAATACACCAAATTACCTTATCCACGTATTAGCTATACGGATGCCATCAAGCTCTTGAACGACAATGGCTTTGATGATATCCAATGGGGCGATGACTTTGGTTCACCACATGAAACCTTCATTGCCAGCCAATATGATCGTCCAATCTTCATCGTCAACTATCCTAAGGCCATTAAGCCATTCTACATGCGCCTTAATGAAGAAGACCCACGCACTGTTCTATGTGCGGATATGATTGCACCAGAAGGTTATGGTGAAATCATTGGGGGTTCTGAACGGATTGTGGACTTTGAGACCTTAGATGAAAATATTAAGGCCTACAACTTAGATCCATCTGCATATGCTTGGTACCTTGACCTTCGTAAGTATGGCGCTGTGCCACACTCTGGTTTTGGTCTTGGTTTGGAGCGGGCAGTGGCTTGGTTATCAGGGATTGAACATATCCGTGAAACCTCACCATTCCCACGTTTGCTCAACCGTATTTACCCATAAGCAAAAATTCCCATTATATCATATATGATATAATGGGAATTTTTTTCTGCTTAGAAAAACCACCTAGCACTACTTACTTGGCTAGGTGGTTAGAGGAGGACGAAAGCTTTAGAAGCTTAAGGGTTGAAGGAAACATGGACGTGGTCGTAGTGGTTGGCTGTGTCTCCACCGCGGTCTGGCATTAGGTTCCAGGTATTAGCTGGCCCATAGTAACTATCGTAGTTAGCGTAGAAACGTTGTTTCCAGATAACGTAGTTGATGTCATTGCTTTCCATGTCGGACGTAGCGTAGTTGGCGATTTGGTCACCTAGCTCGGTATTGTCGTTGACTACGAAGTCAACGGCTAAGCCCTTACCGTGGTCATCGTTAGAGCCTGGACGGTAGAGGCTGAAGTTGGTAACACCAAACCTGTCTGCTACTTCTTCCTTATATTCAGCTGCTTTTGGCTGCAAGCCTTGGTTGGCTGGGTTGGCAGCCGCCCGGGCAGCATAGTCAGTTGCAGCTGGCTGCTCTTGAGTCGTTTGGTCTTGGACAGGTTGGGTCTGAGCTGGTTGCTCTTGACTTGTCTGGTCTTGAGCTGCTTGCTCCTGACTAGTTTGCTCTTGAACTGTTGGGTTTGCCTCAGCTTGCTGACTAGGACTTTGTGAGCTTTCTTGGCCATCTGTTGGAGTATTGGTTTGATTTACTTCTGTAGGATTTGCAGGCGCAGCGTCAGTCGCGTCTTTTTCTGGCTGGTTAGCCTGAGTAGGTGTTTGAGAACGCGCTTCTTCTTGAACAGTTGGTAAACCTGATTCCTTGACATCGTCGCCGATGACAGGGGCTTGATCGGCATTAGCTTTATTTTGAGGCTGAGCCGGACTTTCTGGTTTAGCAGGTGTTTGAGGTGTCGCCGGTTTGTCAAGATTGGTTGGCTTGACTTGGTTATTTGGCGTTTGAGGGCTAGTAGCTGTCGGTTGAGCTGGCCTAACAGCCTCTGGCTGGCCAGGAATTTGGGTGACCGGAGACAAGTCTTGGCTGGCAGCTTCCTGATTTTGGACAGGACTTTCATCAACAAGAGCTTGTACTTGCGGGTTAGTTGGGGCAGTCGCCTGGTTTTGTTTAAAATCTACTTGGCTAGTTTGGCCATCAATTGTGATGGTATTTTGAGTCAAGTCAGCCCGAACACTAGGACTTTCCTGACCTTGGTCTGGGGCTTGGATTTCTAGACTGGTTACTTTGCGGTTACCATCTAAGTTAGCCGTTAAGACAGTACCTGGGAAAATCAAATCAGCGTCTGCGATTTCATTAATAGAAACCAAAACTTGAAGGTCAATTTCAAGGGCTTCTGCGATGGCTGAGAGGGTGTCGCCATATTGAACTGTATAGCTGAGCTTGTCAGCTTGTTTGGAAATATCTTCTTTAATTTGGCTGACCGTCCGAGGCGTCCATTGGGAGGCTTCTTGGGCCTGAGCTGGAGTCAAGGGGAGTGCGAGTAAAGCCGCTGCTGATGTTAAGAGCAGTGTTCTTTTAAGTGTTAATTTCATAATCACGCTTCCTTTGCTTGTTGATGAGACCATCATAGCATAGAAGTTAGACTAAAAGGCCCATTTTATGGAGACTTAACTCAATCATAGGACATCTGTAATCTCTTTTTTCACATGGGACTGTGCTAGGACAAAGCTGTAATATATGAAATAGCAAAGTTCTCAAACTAGCTTAGTCAAGGGCTTAAATTTTAGTCTATTTTCCTGGCTTAGGGCTTGATTTTTCCTAGCTTTTATCGTATATTTAGAGACGTGGTCGTTTGTTGCTTTATCGATGTTCGGCTACTTATAACACCCCGGCTCAGTTTAACGAATCACCAACGTTTTACTTAGCTTGTGGGATACTATATCGGAAAGAGGTGAAACTGAGATGGCATTATCAAAAGAGCGTAAAAATGAAATCATTAAAGCTTATGCTACTCACGAAGGGGACACTGGTTCTCCAGAAGTACAAGTTGCGGTTTTAACTGAAGATATCAATATCTTAACTGACCACATCCGTACTCATAAGAAAGACTATCATTCCTACCGCGGTTTGATGAAGAAAGTTGGGCGTCGTCGCCACTTGCTTTCTTACCTGCGTGAGAAAGATATTCAACGTTACCGTGAATTAATCCAACGTTTAGGTTTACGTCGTTAATTTTGGTAGCAGGGCGGCTACGGCCGCCTTCTTTTTTTAGAGCTTTACCATGGAATATGTGCTAACCAAATAAGAGCCGGGCAGGGTGGCTTGGCCAGTTCTTATTTGATTAGTCATGTTCCATATCAAGGGAGCAATCCCAATTTATAAGGAGGACATTCCATGTCAAACAAACATGTATTTTCTACAACTTTAGCGGGCCGTCCGCTATCTGTGGAAATTGGCGAATTAGCCAAACAAGCTAACGGCGCTGTCTTGGTTCGCTACGGCGACACCGTGGTTTTATCTGCAGCCGTTGCTTCTAAGAAAGCCGGGACCGGTGACTTCTTCCCGCTAACTGTTCACTACATCGAGAAGATGTATGCAGTCGGTAAAGTCCCAGGGGGCTTCATCAAACGTGAAGGCCGTCCATCTGAAGCGGCAACTTTGACTAGCCGTTTGATCGACCGACCATTACGTCCAATGTTCCCAGAAGGCGTTCGTAATGAAATTCAAATTACCAACACCGTTTTATCAGTTGACCAAGACTGTACCCCAGAAATGGCCGCTATGTTAGGGGCTTCCCTGGCCTTGGCTGTGTCAGATATTCCTTTTGACGGGCCTGTTGCCGGTGTTAACGTAGGGCGCGTCAATGGGGAGATTGTCATCAACCCAACGGTTGCCCAAGCAGAATTATCTGACATCGAATTAACGGTTGCCGGTACGGCGACTGCCATCAACATGGTGGAATCTTCTGCCAAAGAAGTATCAGAAGCCGATATGTTAGAAGCCTTACTCAAAGGTCATGCGGCTATCAAGGAATTGGTAGCCTTCCAAAATGAAATCGTCGCTCAAATCGGTAAAGAGAAATTCGAGTTTACCTTGGCAGAAGTGGCGCCAGAAGTGGCGGCTCAAGTAGGGGAACGCTACAAGTCTCGCATGATTCAAGCCATCCAAACCCAAGAGAAGAAAGCGCGTGAAGCAACGGTTGACGCCGTTATGGAAGAAGCAACTGAATTCTTTGCAGCAGTTTACGCTGACCGTGATGACTACGATCAACTTATGAAAGACGTATCCACTGCCTTACACGACTTAGAGAAGGACGAAGTTCGTCGTCTCATCACCAAGGAACGTGTTCGTCCAGACGGTCGTCGTATCGATGAAATCCGTCCATTGAGCTCTTCTGTGGCCCTCTTGCCACGCGTTCATGGTTCAGGTCTCTTCACTCGCGGTCAAACCCAAGTCTTGACTGCTGCTACCTTGGCACCGCTCGGTGAGCACCAAGTAATCGACGGTTTAGGTATTGAAGAAGGCAAACGTTTCATCCACCATTACAACTTCCCTAACTTCTCTGTCGGCGAAACAGGTCGTGTGGGCAGCCCAGGCCGTCGTGAAATTGGTCACGGTGCCTTAGGTGAACGCGCCCTCAAACAAGTGATTCCTGCGCCAGAAGATTTCCCATACACCATTCGTTTGGTATCTGAAGTCTTGGAATCTAACGGTTCTTCTTCGCAAGCAAGTATCTGTGCCGGCACTTTGGCCCTCATGGATGCAGGTGTGCCAATTAAGGCGCCAGTTGCAGGGATTGCCATGGGCTTGGTCATGGAAGGGGAAGACTACACAGTCTTAACTGATATTCAAGGTCTTGAAGACCACCTAGGCGATATGGACTTCAAGGTAGCCGGGACAGCTGCCGGGATTACGGCCTTGCAAATGGATATCAAGATTCAAGGGATTACTGAAGCTATCTTAACCGAAGCTTTGACGCAAGCTAAGAAGGCCCGTTTGGAAATCTTGGATGAATTGGTCTCTACCTTACCAGAAGCGCGTAAGGAATTGAGCCCATACGCACCTAAGATTGATATCATCCAAATCAACCCAGATAAAATTAAGGTGGTCATCGGTCGTGGTGGGGAAACCATTAACGGCATTATTGACGCAACTGGCGTTAAGATTGATATCGACCAAACGGGTAATGTCTCCATTGCGTCTAGCGACCAAGTTATGATTAACAAGGCGCGTCAAATGATTGAAGACTTAGTTCGAGAAGTTGAAGTAGGCCAAGTCTACACTGGTAAAGTTAAGCGCATTGAGAAATTCGGTGCCTTCGTAGAAGTCTTACCAGGCAAAGACGGTTTGGTTCATATTTCTGAATTGGAACACCGCCGTGTGGCACAAGTCGAAGACGTGCTCAAGATTGGCGATCTTGTAGAAGTCAAAGTCATCGAAATCGACAACCAAGGCCGAATTAACTTGTCCCGTAAGGTTCTCTTACCTAAAGACTAATTCACTATCATCACTCAGGCTAGGAAGATTTTCCTAGCCTTTTTTGTATGCTTATCACTTTGCTGCAAGCAAACACGAACGTTAAGTTGACAAATGATAACAAAGTTCGAATAGGACTTTTATTTGCTAGCTAGGAATCCTATAATAAGGGTAGATAGGACTTAAGAAGCTTTGCCTAGAGAAAGGGTGTTAGTGTGGTAAAAGTAGCAGTCATTATGGGGTCCAAGTCAGATTACGCCACCATGGTCGAAACCTGTCAACTATTGGATCAATTCGGGATTCCTTATGATAAGAAGGTCGTAAGTGCCCATCGGACACCAGATTTGCTGGTTAGCTTTGCTAAAGGAGCAAGACAAGCTGGCTATTCATTGATTATCGCTGCAGCAGGAGGTGCTGCCCACTTACCGGGAATGGTTGCGTCTATGACAACCTTGCCGGTTATTGGTGTACCGATTAAGTCCTCGACTCTAAGCGGCCTTGATTCCCTCTATTCCATCGTCCAAATGCCCTATGGCGTGCCCGTCAACACCATGGCCATTGGGGTGGCCGGGGCAAAAAATGCTGCCGTCAGTGCCTTGGCTATGTTAGGCATGACGGATCCAAGCTATGCCCAAGTTTATCAAGATTTTAAGTTAGAACAAGAACGCCTAGTATTGGAAGAGATGACACTATGAAGATAATTTTACCCGGCCAAACCATTGGCATTATTGGAGGCGGTCAGCTAGGTCGCATGCTGGCTATGAGCGCTAAGGAAATGGGCTATAAGATCGCCATTCTGGACCCAAGCAAAGATGCTTGTGCCCGTCACTTTGCTGACACCTTCATCCATGCAGATTTTGATAACCGTAATGGATTAGAGCGCCTCTGCCATATCTCGGATGTCGTGACTTTTGAGTTTGAGAATATTGACAGTGACCTCCTGGCTGAACTAGAAAAAGACTACCATATTGTGCAGAGCGCTAGCCTACTCAAGACTGCGCAACATCGCTTGCTAGAGAAGGAATTTGCCCGTTCCTTGGGCATCGAAACAGTTGATTACCAGTATGTGGATCAAGATACGACTGGTGTTCAAGTAGACGGCACCTACCTCATGAAGACGGTGCGTTTTGGTTATGATGGCAAGGGCCAAAGTCAGATTACAGAGGCCAGTCAGGTCCAACCCTACACCTTGCTAGAACGTCTGGTGCCACTGGATAAGGAAATTTCTGTGGTGGCCTACAAGGATCGGACGGGCATTGGTATCGTGGCGGTCGTTGAAAATGAGCATCGCCATAACATTCTCTACCGGTCCATTGTACCGACAACGGCAAGTTCAGAACAAGAAGCGCAAGCCATTGATTACACCCGTCGCATTCTAGAAGCCGCTGATTATTATGGCGTCTTAACAGTTGAATTCTTCATTTCCCAGGGGCGCGTTATCTTTAATGAAATGGCGCCACGGGTCCATAATTCGGGCCATATCACCATGCAGTCTGCCAATAAGTCCCAGTTTAGAGTCCATATTGAAGCTATTTGTGGACTAGAAGTTGGGCCAATTCAGAACCAAGCGACTACCCTCTATAACATCCTTGGCCAAGACCTGGATTACTTCCTCAAGCTGATTCAGCAAGGGCCAGCCCACCTACATCTCTATGAGAAGGAACCGCGTCAGGACCGCAAGATTGGCCATATTAATTTCCCAGGACATATTAGATTGGAGGAACCCTTCATTGGATAAGCGAATTTTTGTTGAAAAACGTGAGCAGTATAGACAGGAAGCTAGCCAACTCATGGATAAGCTGAATAGTGAGTACGGCTTAGGCTTAGAGGACTTACATGTCTATGTCATTTATGATATTTATGGCATCGACTCCGTCACTTATGAGCAAGCCAAGTCTTCCGTCTTCTCCGAAGTCATGATTGACCAAGTCTATGAAGATATAGACCTAGTGCCAGGCCACTACTTAGCTTATGAAGTCTTACCAGCCCAATATGATCAACGTGCAGACTCTGCCATGCAGGCGATTGCCCTCCTTAATCAAGAAGCCAAAGTCTTGGTTCGTAGCGGTAAACTGGTTACCTTTGACAAGGCTTTGAGTCCTCAAGCCTTAGCTCAAGTAGAGAAGTATTTGGTTAACCCAATTGAAGCGCGCGTTAAGGATTTGTCAGTATTGGAATTCTCGCTTGACTCTGAACCTAAACCACTTAAGGATTTAAGCGGCTTTGGCAACTTTGGCGACCAAGAGCTATTGGCACTTAAGGCTGACTTGTCTTTGGCCATGAACTTAGAGGATTTACGCTTTATTCAGGACTATTTTGTCAGTGAAAAACGGGATCCAACTGAGACGGAAATTTATGTCTTGGACTGCTACTGGAGCGACCACTGCCGTCACACCACCTTTGAAACAGTCTTAGATCAAGTCATCATTAATTCTGATAAGTTCCAAGTACAAATGCAGGAAGCCTTTGATTACTATGTAAAAATTCGCGGCGAGCTAGGGATCACCAAGCCTATGACCTTAATGGATATGGCTAGCATCATGGGCAAGTACCATGTTCGAGTTCTGAAAGACCAAGCCATTGAAGTCAGTGAAGAAATCAATGCCTGCTCCTTCTTCGTGACCGTCAATAATCAAGGGGAGGAAGAAGAATGGCTGGTTCAATTTAAGAACGAAACCCACAACCATCCGTCTGAAATTGAGCCTTTCGGGGGCGCTTCAACCTGTATTGGGGGGGCCATCCGCGATCCTCTATCAGGTCGTTCCTATGTCTATCAAGCCATGCGGGTCTCCGGTAGTGGCAATATCTTGCAAAAACGGGAAGAAACCCTAGAAGGTAAGCTGCCTCAGGTGACCATTTCGACTGGAACAGCCCACGGTAATTCCTCCTATGGTAACCAAATCGGACTGGCTACTACCTTTGTCCGCGAGCTCTATGATGATTCTTATGTAGCCAAACATATGGAAGTAGGGGCTGTGGTCGGGGCGGTCAAGGTGGGGAACTACCAACGCCAAAGCCTAGTTCCTGGCGATATTGTGGTCATGATTGGGGGCCGCACGGGGCGCGATGGTATCCAAGGGGCTAGCGGCTCTTCCGTCGAACATACCAGTGATTCCCTAGAGACCGCAGCTAGCCAAGTACAAAAAGGGAATGCTCCTGAAGAACGTAAATTACAACGCCTCTTCCGCCGTCCAGAGTTAACCCGATTAATTAAGAAATGTAACGACTTTGGTGCCGGTGGGGTCTGTGTAGCCATTGGTGAATTGGCCGAAGGGATTGAAATTCATTTGGATAAGGTTCTGACCAAGTATCAAGGGCTAAATCCAACTGAATTAGCCATTAGTGAGTCCCAAGAACGTATGGCAGTAGCCATTGACCCAGCAGACTATCAAGCCTTTGTTGACATGTGTCGTGCTGAAAATATTGAATATGCCCATGTTGCCACTATAACAGACCGTCGTCGCCTGGAAATGTTCTATGGCCAAGAGAAGGTCGTAGACATGGGAGCTGATTTCCTGGCAACGGCTGGGGTTCGCCAACATACCAAGGCACGCCTAGTCGATAATGCGGGCGCTAATCCCTTCCTAGCTAAGCAAGTGAGCAAGGAAGCCATCTTAGCTGAATTAGCTAGTTTGAATGTGACTTGTCAAAAGGGCTTGGCCCAACAATTTGATGCTTCGATTGGTAATAGCACGGTCTTGATGCCATTTGCCGGTAAGCACCAACTAACGCCTGTTCAAGCCAGTGTCCAAGCACTGCCAACTCTACATTCAACTAGCGACACAGCCACCATCCTCACCTATGGTTTCATCCCTAAAATTTCTCACTACTCCCCATTCTTATCGGCTATCTATGCCGTACTAGAATCAGTTGCCAAGGTCTATGCCGTCGGTGGGACCAAGGAATCTCTCTACTTCTCCTTCCAGGAATACTTTGAAAAATTAGGCCAAGACCCGGCTAAGTGGGGCAAGGTGACGCAAGCTCTATTAGGTTCTTTAGTAGCCCAAGAAGCTATCGGACGCCCAAGTATTGGGGGTAAGGACTCCATGTCGGGGACCTTCCATGACTTGAATGTCGTGGAAACCTTGATTTCCTTTGCTTGTGCACCGGTCAAAATTGCCGACGTCATCACGCCAGAACTCAAGTCAGTGGGTAACAAACTTTATCATGTGCCAGTCATTCGTGATGACCAGGGTTATCCAGACTTGGTAGCCACGATGGCAAACTATGAGAAAGTTCACGCCCTCATTCAAGAGGGAAGCGTGGTCTCCGCCTATGTCCAAGAAGAGGGTAGTCTAACTGCTTCCCTGGTTAAGATGGCCTTGGGAGCTGGCTTGGGCTTTGAGATTGAGTCTGCCAATGCGCTTAACTTTGATGTAGCTTCCCTAGTTATTGAGAGCACGCGAGAACTGGAAGACTTCACCTACCTAGGCCAGGTTCAAGCAGAGGGTCACTACCAAGTAAATGGTTTGGCCTTCAGCCAGGATCAACTTTACCAAGCCTACACTCAAACACTAGAAGACATCTATCCTCTCTACCAAAACCAAGAGGCAGGCGCGACCGAGAACTTGACGCAAGAGGCAGACCAAGTCTATGCCTATCCAGAATATGTGGAACAGGTCCAAGTGGTTATTCCAGTCTTTCCGGGTACCAACTGTGAATACGATAGTGAGCGGGCCTTCATAGAAGTGGGGGCCAATGCCCAGTCAGTGGTTATTCGTAACCAAAGACCTGGCGATATTGAAGCCTCTGTCAAAGACTTTGTCGCAGCTGTCAAAGCTAGCCACATTATTTTCTTCCCAGGTGGATTCTCAAGTGGGGACGAGCCAGATGGTTCAGCTAAATTTATTGTTAACTTCCTCAAACATCCTGAAGTAACAGCTGCCATCCATGCTCATCTGGCTGACAAGAAGTTAATCCTGGGTATCTGTAATGGATTCCAAGCCCTTATTAAGTCAGGTCTCTTGCCATATGGTCAAATCAAAGACCTAACACCTAGCGACTTGACCCTCTATCGCAACGATTCCTACCGTCATATTTCAACTACAGCCGTGACCCGTGTGGCCTCTACTCGTTCGCCTTGGACCCAAGGCTTCCAAGTAGGCCAATTGCACGAAGTGGCCTTTAGTCATGGGGAAGGGAAACTGGTTGGCGAGTCCTTAGAAGCCTTCAAAGATTTGGTAGCCTTCCAATATTGTGACTATGAAGGTCAAGCAACGCTCAACGGACGCTTTAACCCTAATGGGTCTCAGCTAGCCGTCGAAGGCCTAGTCAGCCCTGATGGTCTGATTCTGGGTAAGATGGGTCACAGCGAACGTTATCATCAAGGACTTTATAAGACCAACACAATTCCAGGTCAGCAATCCATCTTTGCAAATGGGGTTCGCTACTTTAAGGGAGGAAAATAAACCATGAAACTCTTATACGAAGGTAAAGCTAAACAACTCTTTGATACCGGTAATCCTGAAGAAGTCTATGTTCACTATAAGAATAGTGCCACTGCCTTTAACGGGGTTAAGAAGGAAGAATTTGATGACAAGGGTAAACTCAACAATGCCATTACCAGCTTGATTTTTACCTATCTAGCAGAGCAAGGCATCCCAACTCATTTTATTAAGCAAGTCAATGAAACCGACCAAGTCTGCCGCCATGTGACCATTATTCCCTTAGAAGTGATTACCCGTAATATCGTGGCGGGCTCCATGGCTAAGAAATATGGGTTAGAAGAAGGGCGCCAATTAGCTAAACCAGTCTTTGAATTGAGTTATAAGAATGATGCGCTAGGCGACCCCCTTATCAATGATGACCATGCAGTGGCTTTGGAACTAGTGACGGAAGCGGAACTAGCGCAAATCAAGGACTTAACCGCTCGTATTAACCGGGCCCTACAAGACTTGTTCCTAGCTGCCAACTTAATTTTGGTGGACTTCAAGATTGAGTTTGGTAAGACGAGCGACGGACAGATTATACTAGCCGATGAGATTTCACCTGATACTTGTCGACTCTGGGACAAGGACACCCGAGACAAGTTAGATAAGGACCGCTTTAGACGCGATCTAGGTGATGTCATGGCAGCCTACAAGGAAGTATTAGGGAGATTAGAAAATGCGCGGAATTAATGAAGAATGTGGGGTGTTCGGGATTTGGAACCATCCCGAAGCTAGCCATGTGACCTACTTTGGTCTCCATAGTCTCCAACACCGTGGCCAGGAAGGGGCTGGGATTGTAGCCGGATCTAGTAAGGGTTTGGATAATCATCGGGGCCATGGTTTAGTCAGTGAGGTCTTTCGTGATGACAGCATTTTGGATCGCTTGTCAGGTGATCGGGCCATTGGCCATGTCCGTTATTCTACTTCTGGTACCAATCATATTGAAAATGTGCAACCCTTTCTCTTTCATTTCTATGATATGGATTTGGGGATTTGCCATAATGGGAACTTGGTCAATGCCCGTGCATTACGCAAGCGCCTTGAAGAGCGAGGAGCCATTTTCCATTCTTCCTCTGATACGGAAGTCTTGGTTCACCTCATTCGCCACAGCCAAGCGGAGACCTTCGAAGGTAAACTTCAAGAGGGGCTCAATCAACTCCGTGGTGGTTTTACCTATCTAATTGTCACCAAGGATGCCCTCTATGGAGCGGTGGACCAACATGCCTTGCGTCCTCTAGTAATCGGAAAGATGAAAAATGGGGCCTATGTTGCCGCCAGTGAAACCTGCGCCATTGATGTGGTCGGGGCAGAGTTCGTCTGCAATATTATGGCGGGCCAATATGTTGTCATCAACGACCAGGGCATTCGGATTGAAGCCTATGCGGCACCTCAATCGCCTGCTGTTACGGCCATGGAATATGTCTATTTTGCTCGTCCTGACTCAGTCATTGCCGGCCAGAATGTCCATGCCACTCGGAAACGTGCCGGCCGCCGCCTAGCTCAAGAAGCCCCAGCCCAAGCCGACATGGTCATTGGGGTGCCTAATTCATCACTCTCAGCCGCTACCGGCTATGCTGAAGTATCCGGACTGCCTTATGAAATGGGCTTGATTAAGAACCAATATGTAGCCCGGACCTTTATTCAACCTACTCAAGAATTGCGGGAGCAAGGGGTTCGTATGAAACTTTCTGCCGTCAAATCCATTGTGGGTGGCAAGCGAGTCGTCATGGTAGATGATTCCATCGTGCGGGGAACCACCTCGCGACGGATTGTCCAATTACTTAAGGAGGCCGGTGCCAAAGAAGTTCATGTGCGGATTGCGGCACCACCTATTCTCTTCCCATCCTTCTACGGCATCGACATGTCGACTTCTGGGGAATTGATTTGTGCCAACCATAGTTTGGAGGAAGTGTGCCAGCTCATTAATGCAGATAGCTTGGCCTTTCTCAGTGAAGAAGGGCTCAAAGATGCTATTGGCCTAGAGGCTGAAGGTCCTAACAAGGGCCTCTGCATGGACTGCTTCTCTGCCGACTATGTAGCCGGTCTACACGATTATGAGCAGCAATTTTATGACTCACTGACCCCTATCCAACAAGCCTATTTAGCCAAAAAGGAGGCCCAACATGAGTAAACACTATGCAGCCAGTGGCGTGAGCCTTGAAGCCGGTTATGAATCTGTCGAACGTATTAAGAAACATGTGGCTAGAACCAAAAATTTGGGCATGCTAGCCTCTATCGGGAGTTTTGGCGGCTGCTTTGATTTGAGCGCCTATCAGTTCAAAAATCCCGTCTTAGTAAGTGGGACCGATGGCGTGGGGACCAAGCTCAAGCTGGCCTTTGAGCTGGATATCCATAATACCATTGGGATTGATGTGGTGGCTATGTGTGTTAACGATATCTTGGCCCAAGGTGCTAAGCCACTCTTCTTCTTAGATTATCTTGCGGTAGGTAAGAACTATCCGGAGCAAATTGAAGCCATTGTCAGTGGCGTAGCTGATGGCTGTGTTCAAGCTGGCTGTGCCATTGTAGGTGGCGAGACAGCAGAGATGGCGGGCTTCTATGAAGACGGCGAGTATGACATTGCGGGTTTCTGTGTGGGGGCCCAAGAGAAGGAACTCTTGCTTTCTCCTGACAATACTCGAGCTGGTCAAGTTGTGGTTGGTCTTCCTTCAAGTGGTGTCCATTCAAATGGTTTTTCACTTGTTCGTAAGATTATTAGCGATCATGATTTAGACCTCAAGTCAGCCTTTGGCAACTCGACCTTAGGTGAGATCCTCCTGACGCCTACGCGCATCTATGCCAAGGAAGTGGAAGCCGTTATGGCCCAAGTCAAAGTGGCCGGTATCGCTCATATTACGGGAGGTGGTTTCCATGAGAATCTACCTCGTTGCTTGGCAGCCGGACTGGGTATGAGCCTTGATAGCAAGGCCTATCAAGTGCCAGAAATCTTCCACTATTTGAGTCAAGTAGGACAGGTAGACTGGGAGGAAATGTACCATGTATTTAATATGGGGGTTGGTCTAGCCTTTGTAGTAGAGCCTGAAGATGTTAAAACCGTCTTGGACCTCCTGCCGGATGCCTTTGTTTTAGGCCAAGTAACTGACCAAGAAGGGATTGTTATCTCATGACCCAAGCCAAAAAACGCGTTGCGATCTTTGCCTCAGGGACCGGGTCTAATTTTCAAGCGCTAGCCGACGACGACCGATTGAAAGAAATCATGACTATCAGCAAATTAGTCT
This sequence comes from Abiotrophia sp., assembly GCF_057275535.1. Classification (NCBI taxonomy): domain Bacteria; kingdom Bacillati; phylum Bacillota; class Bacilli; order Lactobacillales; family Aerococcaceae; genus Abiotrophia; species Abiotrophia sp. Next base: position 156,801 of record NZ_DBHIRJ010000001.1, on the reverse strand, counting down.
GTGATAAGCCTGGCGCGCCAGTTGTGGCCAAGGCCCAAAGCCGTGGCATCGACTGCTTTGTCTTTAGTCCTAAGGATTATGCCAACAAGGCTCAGTTTGAAGCAGCCATTCTAGAGGCTATTGAGCCAGTTGACTTGATTATTTTGGCAGGTTATATGCGGATTGTCTCTCCTTACCTATTAGAGCATTACAAGGGGCCCATGATTAACTTACATCCTTCCTTGTTGCCAAAATACAAGGGAGTAGACGCCATTGGCCAGGCCTATCGGGCAGGCGATAGTGAAATTGGTATTAGTGTCCACTATGTCAATGAAGAGTTAGACAGTGGCCAGGTCATCGCCCAAGCCAGTCTCCAACATCCAGCGGATGAATCCCTGGAGGATTTGACGCAACGTATTCACGACTTAGAGCATGAACTGCTACCTCAGGTCGTCTATCAATTACTAACCCAAGAATGAGAAGGAGGGCAATATGAGTAAAAAGCGTGCCTTATTAAGTGTTAGCGACAAGACGGGCTTACTAGACTTCGCCAAGGGCCTTGTGGCTGCTGGCTATGAGTTAATTAGTACGGGTGGGACGGCCACCTATCTGAAAGAAGCCGGGCTGGAAGTCTTGGATGTAGCCTCTGTCACTGGTTTTCCCGAAATTTTGGAAGGCCGTGTTAAAACGCTGCATCCGGCTATCCATGGTGGGCTCTTAGCCAAACGTGACTCTGATTTACATCGTGAGCAAGTCAGTCAAAATCAAATTGATTATATTGACTTAGTCTGTGTCAATCTCTATCCTTTCGAAGAAACAGTCAAGAAACCAGGCGTGACGGAAGCAGAAGTGATTGAAAACATCGATATTGGCGGCCCAAGCATGTTGCGCTCAGCAGCCAAAAACCATCAAGATGTGACGGTTGTCTGTGACGTGGCAGACTACCCGGCTGTCTTGGCAGAATTAGCTGAGAACGGGCAGGTGTCTGCCGCCACTCGTCGACGCCTAGCCATCAAGGTTTACCATAGAACGGCAGCCTATGATGCAGCCATTGCCCGTTACTTTGATCAAGCCGATCACTTAGTGCCAGATACTTTGACCTTGTCTTACAAGCTTCAAGATAGCTTACGCTATGGTGAGAACCCGCACCAAAAGGCTTGGCACTATGTCAGCGATCAAGCCGAAAGCTACACCCTGCAGTCAGCCACTCAACTGCACGGCAAGCAGATGTCCTACAATAACCTTCAGGACGCCAGCGCTGCCTTGGATATCCTTAATGAGTTTCAAGGTCAGACAGCCTGTGTGGTGGTGAAACATATGAATCCTTGCGGGGTAGCTCTAGGAGCTAGTGTCAAGGAAGCCTTTGATAAGGCTTATGAGGCGGATCCAATCTCTATCTTTGGTGGGATAGTGGCCATTAATGGAGTAGTAGATTTGGCGACCGCAGAGCGATTACATGCCATTTTCCTAGAAATTATTCTAGCTGAAGGCTATGAGGCAGAAGCTTTAGACTTGCTTAAGAAAAAGAAAAATCTGCGTCTCTACCAAATTCCACAAGGTGGCAACTTGGCTCAGCCTCAAATTAAGAGTGTGCGTGGTGGTCTCTTGATTCAAGATGCCAACCAAGCCCTAGCAGAAGACTGGCGTCAAGTAACCCATCTTGCCCCAAGTGAGGACCAAAAAGCTGATTTAGAATTTGGCCTTAAAATTGTCAAGCATGTCAAGTCCAATGCCATTGTAGTGGCTAAGAATGGCCAGACACTAGGTATTGGCGCCGGGCAAATGAACCGGGTTGGGGCGGCTAAGCTAGCCCTAGAACAGGCTGGCGACAAGGCTAAGGGAGCAGTACTAGCTTCAGATGCCTTCTTCCCAATGCCTGATAGCCTTGAAATTGCAGCTGACTATGGCATCAGCGCAGTAGTGCAACCTGGTGGATCCATCAAGGACCAAGCTTCCATTGATGTAGCCAATGAGAAAGGTGTGGCCATGGTCTTCTCGACCACACGCCACTTTAAACACTAAGATGGCTAAGGTACTTGTAGTAGGTGCCGGTGGACGTGAGCATGCCATAGCTTACAAGTTCCACCAAGAAGGTCATCAAGTTTTTCTCCTGGGTGATAACCCAGCCGTGGCGGAGTTTGGAACCTGTTTATCTCTGACCGAACCCGAGCTTATTGCTTTTTGTCAGACGGAGCCCATTGATTTGGTCTTCATAGGGCCGGAAGTATATCTAGTCGACGGTCTCGTAGACCGCCTTCAAGCAGCCGGTATTCGGGCCTTTGGTCCCTCTGCTCAGGCGGCTCAGCTAGAAGGCAGCAAAGTCTTCTCCAAGCAGATGATGGCCAAATACCAGATTCCCACAGCCAAGCATGAGAGTTTTAGCGATTATGAGGCAGCCAAACAATATCTCGCTCAGCAGGCAACCCCTATTGTCCTCAAGGCCGATGGCCTAGCAGCGGGCAAGGGGGTCATTATCGCCCAGACTCAAGAAGAAGCGCAAGAAGCCCTCAAGGCCATGATGCAGGAAGCTAAATTTGCTGACGCAGGTGGCTCCGTCGTTATTGAAGAATTCTTAGAAGGGGAAGAATTTTCCCTCATGTGTTTTGTATCAGACCGCAAGGTCGTGCCTATGAAGGTTGCCCAAGACCATAAACGGGCCCTAGACGGTGACCGTGGCCTCAACACTGGAGGCATGGGAGCCTATCTGCCTATTTCTCATATCAGGGACCAGGATGTTGCTCAAGGCCTAGAACAAGTCGTTCAACCCATGGTAGATGCCATGTCTCAAGAAGGCATGCCTTTCTATGGCATCCTCTATGCGGGTCTGATGAAATGTGCCGACGGTGTCAAAACAATTGAATTCAATGTTCGTTTTGGAGATCCAGAATGCGAAGTGCTCCTTCTACAACTCAAATCTAGCCTTTATCAGGTGGCCAATGCCGTCATTGATGGCCAGGACTTCCACTTGGAATGGGATCAAGATGCGGTTATTGGTGTGGTTTTAGCCGCCAAAGGTTATCCCGAAGCAAGTGTTAAAGGTAGCGTTATTAAGGGCTTGGATCAGCTAAGTGTGCCGGTCTTCCATATGGGGACCCGCAAGGTAGAGAATGAACTGACCATAAATGGTGGGCGTGTCCTCATTGTCTGTGCCAAGGGGACCACACTTGCCAGTGCTAGACAGAAGGTTTATGATGAGATTAAGAAGATTGATTGTCCTGATTTATTCTACCGTCAGGACATCGGCTATCGCTCATTATAAGCACAGGCTCAAGTAAAGGAGTTACAAGATGTTAGAACGTTACAGTCGCGAACCCATGCGCAGTATTTTTAGTGATGAAAATCGTTGGCGGGCAGCCCTCCAAGTTGAACTATATGCCGCTAAGGCTTGGTCAACCTTGGGGGTGGTCCCTGAGGAAGATGTCCAGGCTCTCTTTGAAAAGGCCGACTTTGACCTAGCGGGCATTCTGGAATTAGAAAAGGAAACCAAACACGATGTCGTGGCTTTCACCCGCAATGTCTCCAGCTACTTAGGTCCTGAGAAGAAGTGGATCCACTATGGCTTGACCTCAACCGACGTTGTAGACACGGCCTATGGTCTCCTCTATAAAGAAGCCAATGATATTCTCTATCAAGACCTCTTAGATTTCCAAGCTGCCCTCAAGGAAAAAGCGCTCAAGTATAAATTCACGCCATGTATTGGTCGGACCCATGGGGTACATGCCGATATCTCTAGCTTCGGGCTCAAATTCGCCCTCTACTATGATGAATTTAATCGCCATATCGAACGCTTTAAGGCTGCCCGTAAAATGGTAGAAGTTGGTAAAATTTCAGGGGCTGTGGGGACTTTCTCCAACACGCCACCAGAAGTTCAAGACTATGTCTGCCAAAGCCTGGGCATTGAGTCTAGCCATGTGTCTACTCAGACCCTCCAACGGGACCGGCATGCTGATTATTATGCCACCTTGGCCTTAATCGCGAGTTCGATTGAGAAAATTGGTGTGGAGATTCGGCATCTCCAACGGACCGAGGTGCGAGAAGCAGAAGAGTTCTTCTCCAAAAATCAAAAAGGGTCCAGTGCCATGCCACATAAGCGCAATCCAATCTCAAGTGAGAACATGGCCGGCTGTGCCCGTATTATGCGGGGCTATATGCTAGCGGCCTACGAAAATATTCCGCTCTGGCATGAACGAGATATTTCCCACTCTAGTGCGGAACGTATCTTATCTATGGATGCAACCAGCCTCTTAGATTACATGTTGGCACGCTTCACTAAGGTAATCCAAAACTTGACTATTTTTGAAGATAACATGATTAAGAATATCTATGCCACTCATGGTGTCATCTTCGCTCAGCGGACCATGTCGACCTTGATTGAGAAATACGGTTTTGCTCGTGAGCAGGCCTATGACTTGGTACAACCGCTGGCTATGAAGTCTTGGTTTGAGGCCATTCCTTTCAAGCAACTCTTGCAAGAAGACCCAACCATTCAAGCGACTATGGATGCCGCAACACTTGACTCCTGCTTCGAATTAGAAGTTCATTTAATCAATATTGATAAGATTTTCCACCGGATTCCTGGTTTGGAAGACTAGTTTAATTTGTAAGCTCAGACACATTTTCTGAGAAAGGGGTAGGCTAATGGCTAAAGTTGCCGTAATTTTTGCACCTGGCTTTGAAGAAATCGAAGCCTTGACCGCAGTGGATGTCTTAAGACGTGCTCAGATTCAAGTTCATATGGTAGGATGGGCCAAGTATGTAAGAGGCTCCCATGCCATCACGGTGGAAATGGATCAGGTCTGGCCACTTAGCTTAGCCCCTTATGATGCGGTGGTGCTACCTGGTGGCATGCCAGGTGCCGCCACCTTGCGAGACCAAGAAGATTTAGTGCGTGCGCTCAAGAACCACCATCAAGAAGGTAAGCTGGTGGCGGCCATCTGTGCGGCGCCAATTGCCTTGGCTCAAGCAGGGCTTCTAGCAGACAAAACCTATACCTGCTATGATGGTTTTGAAGAGCAGATTACAGATGGACACTATGTCAAAGAATTGGTAGTGGTAGATGATAGAGTGATTACCAGTCGAGGGCCAGCCTCCGCCTTGGCCTTTGCCTATGAGTTGGTGGACCAACTAGGTGGCGACGCCCAAGCTCTACGTCAAGCCATGCTCTATCAGGACATATTTGGTGAATAGCATTAGGAAAAGAGGCCGATAGGCCTCTTTTACATTTCATAGATTAGGAGTGCTCTAGGAGCCAGCTTATAGACGCTTTTGCCTCGATTGGGCCTTTGCAAAATCAGGCAAAACAGTATATAATAAGGAGAACATCTACAACAGTTGTGATAATTGCTGGACCGGTTATCGACAGCACTTATCGACTTTATGAAATGAATTTTTGAGGTGAATTATGAGCAATATTAAAATTATTCCCCTAGGTGGGGTCCGCGAAGCAGGGAAGAACCTGTATGTGGTAGAAGTCAACGAGTCTATTTTTGTAATGGACTGTGGCTTAGTCTTCCCAGAGGAGGGTTTGCTAGGGATTGACGCCGTTATCCCAGACTTCTCCTACTTAGAAGAAAATGCGGACCGCGTCGTGGGGATTTTCCTCACTCACGGGCATGCCGATGCTGTGGGGGCCTTACCCTATCTCCTAGAAGTAATTGAAGCACCTGTCTTTGGGACGGAATTGACCATTGAATTAGCTTCACTTCTAGCCAAGGAGCGGGGCCTGGCGGACCGTTTAGAGAACTTCTTCAAAATCGATGAGGAAGTAGAAATTGAATTCGAAGATGCCAATGTTTCCTTCTTCCGTACGACTCACACCATTCCAGACTCTGTGGGGATTGTCATCCAAACCAAGGAAGGCTCCATTGTCTATACGGGTGATTTCCGTATTGACCCAAGTGCTAAGCCTCTTTACAAGACTCACTTTGGGCGTTTGACGGATATTGGGGAGAGTGGCGTTCTAGCCCTCTTGGCCGATTCTTCAGAAGCTGAAAGCCATGTGGAAAACGTCAGTGACCAACAGGCGGCGGATGAAATCTTAGAGACTTTCCGTAATGCCCATGGTCGGGTTATTGTGGCCTGCGTTGGTAGCAACATCGCGCGTCTTCAGCAAGTCATGGATGCTGCCCACACTTCTAAACGGACCATTTTCGTTCCAGGTGGGGAGCTCATGGATATCGTGGATACGGCTATCAAGTTAGACAAACTAATCATGCCAAGTAAGCGTACCTTCGGCCAAATGAAGAATATTGGCAAGTTCAAGGACCATGAAATTATTATCTTAGAAACCGGCATGTCAGGTGAACCTATTCAAGCCTTGCAACTCATGGCTCAAGGTCGTCATCGACAAGTTAAGATGCAAGAAGGGGATTTGGTCCTCTTTGCCTCAACGCCTTCAATTGCCATTGAGACAGCTATGGCGCGGACCCAAGATATGATCTACCGAGCAGGCGCTCAAGTTAAGGTCTTGACCGACAGCTTCAAGGCATCTGGTCACGCGACCCCTAATGAGCTCAAACTCATGATTAATTTCTTACAACCAAAAATCATCATCCCTGTAAACGGTGAATACCGTCAACAAGCTGCTTTGGCTGACATTGCCAATCAGTTGGGTTATGAAGATGATCAAATCTTCATTCCAAGTGCCGGAGATGTGATTGAATACCGTAAGGGCCAATTCCTGATGACTCAAGAAGTGCCAGCAGGGGACATCTTAGTCGATGGGAATGGGGTCGGCGATATCGGGAGTGTCGTCTTACGCGACCGTCGTATCCTCAGTGAAGATGGGATTTGTGTCATCGTCGCGACAATTTCCCGCCGTCTCAAGAAGGTATTGGTAGGGCCACAAATCGTAACCCGTGGCTTCATCTATGTTAAGTCCAGCATCGATTTGATTGAATCTGCTTCGGACATGACCTTAGACATCTTGGATAAACATTTGGCCAGCGAAGAGTTCGACTGGGCTGAATTGAAGAGTGATTTGCGGGAACAAGTTAGCAAGTACTTCTTCAAGGAAACCAAGCGTCGTCCGGTTGTGCTTCCAATCATTATGGAAGCGTCGCAATACCAACCTAATAAGAACTAAGGAGGGACGCCCTAATGAATAAACATACAGTACGTCGTTTGCGAGATGTTCTGCTAGCCATTGTGCTCAGCTTGGCAATTTCCATTCTCTGGCTGAAACTGGGTGAACTACCTCTCCATACTGCACTTGTTGTCTTGCCTCTCATTTGGGTAGGACTCCGTCACGGTGGTGCCAATGCCGTTGTGAGTGGCGTGGTGGTTGGCTTAATTACGGGCGCTGTAGCGGGGCATTTTGGCGATATTGTCTCAACTGCCTTGATTGATGTCTTGCCCTACACAGCAGCTGGCTTGGCAGGTTTCTTCGCCAAATATACCCAAAAGACCCTCAACAACCGCCGTTATTCCTCAACTTACTTGAATATGGGGACTGCCAGTCTCTTAGTGGTAGCTAGCTTCCTAGCTATCAAGGTCGGCATGCTTTGGCTCATGCAACAAGAAATTCCCTTTACTTGGGGTACTGCCGCTCTAGCAGGTCTAGAGGCTTGGGCGCTAGCCTTCATTATTCTAGTGATTCTGGCTCGCACCAATGTTGACGCCATCATTCCAAAACGCAGTCGTTATCTGACTCGTCGGGAAGTTTCACGCCTTTTAAATGACTAATTAGCCTTAAAAGGAAACGCGCTTGCTAATGGCAGGGGCGTTTTTTTTATCATTTGTTAACAAGTTGCCTAAAAGACGCCAAAGTCTTAGTAAATTCATAGGCGTTTTCACAAGAATGGGGTATAATAGAACTAGTAGTTTTAGGAGGTGGGAGCTTGAATTCTCAACAATTATCGCGGCGTTTAGCCACAGTGGCAGACTTGATTTGCCAGTATGGGGCAAGTGACATCCGTTTGGCGGATATTGGCAGTGATCATGCTTATTTGCCATGCCATTTAGCCCTCAATCAAAAAATTCAAGCAGCAGTAGCAGGGGAGGTCGTAAAGGGGCCTTATCAATCTGCCCAAGCCGAGGTTCAAAGTCAGGGCTTAGATTCAATGATTCAAGTAAGACTGGGGGACGGCTTAGCCGTCATCCAAGCTGACGATGCCATTAATGTTATCAGTATTTGTGGCATGGGAGGCAGTCTCATTCGGTCTATATTGGACGAGGGGCAAGATAAGTTAAGTCATGGCCCATTGCTAGTGCTTCAGCCAAATATCGGGGAAGCGACTTTAAGAACCTGGCTCAGTCAACACGACTACCAGATTGTCCACGAGACCATTGTGGAAGACAGTCAACGACTCTATGAAATTATCGTTGCCCAGCATCAACCAGGTGCCTCTGATTTAAGTCCACGCCAGGCCTATCTTGGTCCAATCTTAAGCCAAAAGAGAGGGCCTTTATATAAACAAAAATGGGCTCGAGAGCAAGCCAATCTCAAGGCCATTAAAGCCCAAATTCAAGCAGCAGCTCAACCAGATTATGCTAAACTAGCTGAGATTGCTGAAAAATTAGGCTGGATTGCGGATAGCTTAAGCCAATGTCAAGAAGAGGAGTAATGATAAGATGACAAATTTTCGCCAATTAATGACCGCTCTTGAGGCCCTCTATCCGCCTCAAATGGCCGAATCCTGGGACCAAGTCGGCAACCACTTTGGTCGGCCTGAGGCTCCTGTTAAGCGTCTCATGGCGGTTTTAGATTTAGATGACGCCAGTCTAGCCGAAGCCATTGAGAAGGGTGTAGATACTCTAATCGTTCACCATCCAGTCCTCTTCAGTCCAATTAGACGGTTTGACTTTTCCAGTCCTGAACAAGCTCGCTATGAAGCCTTAATTAAACATGACATCAAAGTATTTGCCATGCATACTAACTTTGACATTGCCCACAATGGCATGAATGACTGGCTAGCAGAGCAACTGGGATTAGAAGAAGTGACGTCCTTAACACCGGGCGCTCAAGAAGGCCAGCCTGGCTTAGGGCGAGTGGGGAATCTGCCTCAAGCGCTCAATCGGCAGGCCCTATTGGCTCTCTTGAAGTCAAGCTATGGCCGGACTGAATTGCCAGTGGTAGAAGCCAAGCCTAAGGATAGCTATCAACGAATTGCCTTGATCGGCGGTAGCGGGACCCAGCCAGAATATATTCAAGCGGCGGCGCAAAGCCAGGCTGACGTCTTTTTAACCGGAGACATTTCCTACCATCGGGCGCAATTATGCTATCAAGAAGACATGATGACGGTCGATGTGGGTCACTATGTTGAGAGCATCTTCAAAGAAAAAATGCCAGCCTTCCTGACCCAATTAGCTCAAGAACAAGGCTTTGATTATCAAGTCATCCCATCTCAAGTATCAACTAACCCCTTCCGTTATGAATAGGAGAGACATCTAATGACAGAACAATTTTTCCAAGAAACCCAAGAACGTTTAATCCGTTACGCTAAAATTAACACCCGCTCTGATGAAGCTAGCACCAGTGTACCTTCAACCGCTTGTCAGTTGGACTTACTGCATCTCTTAGTGGATGAATTGAAGGCCATTGGCCTCCAAGAAGTAGAGTTCAACCCAGAAAATGCCTTTGTAACGGCAACCCTCCCAGCAACTAGCGACAAGTCAGTCCCAACCATCGGTTTTATCGCACACGTGGATACGGCAGATTTTAATTCTGAAAATGTTCAACCTCGCCTTATTCCAGACTATGATGGTCAAGACATCGTCCTCAATCAGGCTCAAGACATTGTCATGAAGGTAGCGGACTTCCCAGCCTTAAGCAGTTACCAAGGTCAAACTTTGATTGTAACGGATGGGACAACCCTCTTAGGGGCAGACGACAAGTCTGGTATTGCTGAAATCATGACGGCTATGGCTTATTTGGCGGCTCATCCTGAGATTGAACATGGTAAGGTACGAGTTGCCTTTGGTCCAGATGAAGAAATTGGTCGTGGGGCCGACCGCTTTGACGTGGCGCACTTTGGCTGTGATTTTGCCTATACCATGGATGGTGGGCCGGTCGGTGAGCTCCAATATGAGAGCTTCAATGCGGCAGGGGCACGTTTGCATTTCCACGGCAAAAATATCCACCCAGGGACTGCCAAGGGTAAGATGATTAATGCAGTACAATTGCTTAAGGACTTCCTCTCTGCTTTGCCAGAGGATCAAGTGCCTGAGAAGACAGATGGCCGTCAAGGCTTTATCCATCCAATGGAGGCCCAAGTGACCGTGGATCAAGGCCAGTTGGACTTAATTATTCGTGATCACGACCGCCAAGCCTTTCAAGCTAAGAAGGATCTGGTCCAAAGTATTGTTGATAAGATGAATGCGGCCTATCCAGTCCCAGTTCTTAGCCTTGAAATGAAGGACCAATACTACAACATGGCCGAAGTCATTGAGCAAGACATGAAGTCTGTTGAACTGGCCAAGTCTGCCATGGAAGCCATTGGGATTAAGCCAATTATTGAACCCATTCGTGGTGGGACCGATGGATCTAAGATTTCCTTCATGGGCTTACCAACACCTAATATTTTTGCCGGGGGCGAGAACATGCATGGACGCTATGAATTTGTCGCAGTTGAATCCATGGTTAAAGCAACCCAAGTCATCGTCGGTATTATCCAAGCAAACGCTCAGGCCTAAGGTCTGAGCTTCTTGCCCTATCAAATAGACCTTACCATCGATAGAGAAAGGAGGGCCCCGCATGCTACAATTTGTCCTAGGGGGACTGGATCGTGCTAAGAAAAAAATCTTGGTAGATAAATTATTGGACATCAAAGCCAAGGAGCCTGAGGCCCAGCTATTTTATTTAGTACCTGAACACTTAAAATTTGATATGGAGTCCTATTTGCTAGCAGCTGTCCAAGACAAATATGGCTCCAATGAGGCGGCTCTAGTCGACATTCAGGTAGTTTCCTTCAAACGCCTGGCCTGGTTCCTCATGCCCAACAGCCTAGCGGATGAAAAGCCAATTTCTAGTATTGGCCAGATTATGATTATTAAACGCCTGCTGGCTCGCTATCAGGATCAATTACAGGTCTTTCGTGGTCAGGTTAAGCATCAGGGCTTTGCCGAGAAATTAGCCCAGCTCTTCGATGAACTCTATCTAGGGCAAATTCAGCCAGGGAATCTGAGTCAAGTGCCTGATTTGAACCAGCAGGAAGCCAAGCGCTTAGCTGAGTTGGCCCTGCTTTATCAAGGCTTCATCCAAGAAATTGAGGGGCAAGTCATAGGGCATTATCATGACTTACAGCGTTTGGATAGCTATATTAAGGCTCATCCCTTAAGCCGGCCGACCTATTTGGTCGTGGATCACCACTATTTCTTCAATGGTCAGCAGCTACAATTATTGACCACCTTGATTCAACAATGTCAGGCTGTCTGGATTACCTTGCCTTTATCCCAGCAAGCGGCTCGTTCTAAAGCCTATGATCCACTCATCGAAGTAGCTCGTCATACCTATGGGCAAATGCAATTGCTAGCCCAGTCACTCCATTTGCCTGTGGCAGAGGATTGGACCATTGACCAGGTGCAGGAGGGCTACCAAGATAATATTTTAACGTTAGCCCAGGCCTTTGAAAATCACTTGCGGCTAGCCCCTCAAGAACTGAGTCAGCCGCTCAATCAAGTTAAGACTCATGTGATTTGGGAGCACGATGCCATTCAGACGGAAGTCCGACATACTAGCAACAAGATTCACCAGTTGGTGAGTCAGGAGGGCTACCGTTACCGCGATATCTTAGTCCTCACGCGGGATATGGACCGTTATCGTCCCTTGGTGACAGCCCTCTTTGAACAGAATGATATTCCTTATTTCTATGACCATGCCGTAAGTATGGGCCAGCATCCCCTGGTCCTGTGGCTGGAAGCGGGGCTAAAGCTCTATCGCTATCGCTACCAGTTAGCCGACATCTTCGGCATTCTCAAATCAGGCCTCTGGTTACCGGCTGACCTGAGAGCGGCTATAGTCCAAAATCCCCAGGATGGGCCAGCCCTAGAAGAGGAATTTAAGGCTCAAGTTGACTTACTTGAAAATGTGGTGCTGGCTAATGGCTACGTGGGTTATCGCTTTGCCCAATTGTCTTTTGACTGGCGTTTTGACCAAGCAGACCGTCCCTATGTCAATGCCGCTGGGCAAGTGACCGACCAGACTTATGGTCAAGTAGTCCAAGCCTTGCGGGAGTCCTTCTTGGCTGATTTTGCCCCTTACCAAGACTTAGCGCAGGCGACTAGCTTTAATGGCCAAAAAGCTGCTGAATGGCTCTATCAGTGGTTGGAAGAAGTAGGTATAAAGGATCGTCTGATTGCCCGGCGCGACCAAGCCATCCAAAAAGGTGACCTGGCCCTGTCTCGCCAGTATGAACAAGTTTGGCAGACCTTGACCGCCAGTCTAGATGAATTCTATCAACTTTATGGAGAGGCCGAGCTGACCTATAGTGAGTTCCAAGAACTCCTGCTAACGGGTTTGAATGAAGCCACCTTCCATATTATTCCACCAGCCCTAGACCAAGTCATGGTTACTAGCATGGAAAGTCCTCAGGTTCAAGCTTATAAGGTTTGTTTTGTGCTAGGGGCAGACGAGCTAACGCTACCTAAGCATCATCAAGAAGATTCGCTACTGAGTGTGGCCAACCGCCAATCTCTGGGGGAAAGTCTTTTGCCTTACCAGCAACTGCGCCAGTCTAGCCAGCACAATTATAGTTTAGAACTGCTCATGACCCAGCAGGTCTTGCTCAGCGCCAGCGACCGACTCTATCTCTCTTATGTGGCTATGAAGGGGCAACAGACCGTTAAGCTATCGCCATATTTGCAGCAATTGGCTAAGCAATTCCATCTACCTATTAAGACCTATACCCATACCTTGATTCATCAGAATCAAGTCAAATTAAGCCGACTTGAGTTTGGTCGTTATCCGGTTCAAATGAGTCCGCTCTTGCAGCTAGTTCATCACTATTCGCAACAAAAGGACCGACCAAGTGCTGCCTTTCTAGACTTTTTGACCTTAATGGCCAGCCAAAATCCTCATACTTGGGTACTCTTGGCTCAACTCTTCCAATTTAACCAACTGCCTCAGAATCTGACACCAGAGACAGCCTTGGCCCTCTTCGGTCAGAAGATGACGGCATCAGTTTCTAAGTTAGAACAGTATTACCAGGATCCTTATAGTCATTTCTTGCTTTATGGGCTAAAAATTCGTCCCCGTCAGCAGCTAGAGTTAAATGCCGCAGGGGCAGGGGATTATTATCATGATTTCCTAGATAAATTTACCCAAGCACAAGCGGCTAGGCCTGATTTTGAAACTAACTTTGCTAGCATTCAGACCCTTATGGCGGAAGACATACGCTTTAATATCTTTGGCACCAATCCTCGCATGTACTTGATTAAGCGCAAGCTGGATCAGCATTTGCGGCAATTTTTAAGTGTCAGTCTGGCGCAAAGTCAAGCCTTAACGGTTCAACCCGTTGCGACCGAGCTGGTCTTTGGTAGCCAGCAAGAAGCTGGCTTAATCCTGCCTTTGGATAAGGGCAGCCTAACCTTACGAGGTAAGATTGACCGCATTGATGCGGATCCAAGCCAAAGTTACTACCAGGTCGTGGACTACAAATCCGGTAAGAAGACTTTCAACCTAGTAGACTTCTACTATGGTTTGGATTTGCAGGTCTTGACCTATCTGAAAGTTGCCAGTCAACGTTATCCTCATGCCAAAGCAGTAGGCGCCTTCTATCAATCCTTAGCAGGTGGCTTCGTCAAGGTTGATGGTAAGCAATTGGCTCGACTGAGCCAGGATGGGCTAGATTCGGCTAAGAACCAACTTCATCCATACAGGGGGCTAATGACCATTTCGGGCTCTGAATTAGTGACCATTGAGCCTGGCTTAGCCAATCAGTCGAAGAGTCAGATCTACCCGGTTCAACTTAAAAAAGATGGTAGCTACTATCAGCATGTTCCGGCTGTCAATCAAGCGGAATTAAGCCTGATTAATCGGCATCTGCTCCATTTGATGACCCAGGCAGGGAATGCCATTCAAAGAGGGGATATCAGCTTGGCGCCCTTTAAGGATGAGCGCTTTACACCTAGCCTGCAAGCCGACTATCGGGTTATTACAGGCTTTGATGCAACCGTGCATTATGGTGCTTACCGTCATAAACGCCTGGCTAAGGATCAAGTCTTAGCCCAAATCGAAAAAGAAGCAAGTAAGACAGAAAACACGGAAACGAGTGAGAAAGGAGGCCAGCTATGACCTTGGAAAATTTACCGGCTAAACCTTTGAATTCGCGATTTAATGATAGCCAGTGGGAAGCCATCCACCAACGGGGTAGCAATATTCTGGTCTCCGCTTCAGCCGGGTCAGGTAAGACCACGGTCTTGATTGAACGGATTCTCAATCATTTGTTGACTCATTATGCCAACATGGATCAATTGCTGGTTTCTACCTTCACGGAGGCCGCTGCTAGTGAGATGAAGGCGCGTATGGAGAACCGGCTCAAACAAGCCGTCAACCAGACGGCCGATAGAGTCGAGCAAGCCCATTTGGTCAGCCAACTTCAATTGTTGCCAGCTTCTCATATCCGAACCTTGCATAGTTTCTGCTTGCAGGTTATCCAACAGTATTTCTATATTATTGATTTTGACCCAAGTTTCCGACTCTTAACAGATGAGACGCAGAAATCCTTGCTCTATCAAGAAGTTTGGCAGGAGCTGATGATTGACCTGGCCCAAAATCCCGACTGGCAGGAAAAACTTTTCCATCTGCTAGCTCAATTCAGTCCAGGGCCTAGCGACCAAGGGCTCTATCAATTGATTTTAGACCTTTATCAATTTGCTTCGTCTCATCCTGAGCCCCAAGTCTGGCTATCTCAGCTAGCAGACCAGGCCTTACATTTTGAGGACTTTGCTCAGACCGGGCTCTATCAGGCAGTCCTTTTGCCTGAATGGCTGGCTAGTCTGTCACATGCTCAGCATCTGCTAGACCAGGCTTTAGCTGGCCTAGAAAGTCTGACAGATGCAATGATAAGTAAATTACAGCCCCTCTTAGAAGCTGAGCGAAGCCAGGTGCAAGCCTTGCAGTCAGTCCTGACAGGTCAAGATTTAGCCCAAGTTTTTGCTCTCTTCCAACAAGTCTCTTTCGATAGATGGCCAAGCGGCAAGAAGGCGGAAGAAGACAAGGAGCTTTTGGAGCAAGTAAAGGCCTTACGAGATCAAGCCAAGGAGCAGATTGAGCGAGTGCGACAATTGATGGTTCTAGATTACGATACGACGGTCTATGTAGAAGGGCAGGCGGGGGCTAGCATCCAAGACTTGGCCCACTTGACGCTTGAATTCCGTCAGGCTCTCTGGCAAGCCAAAGTTGCACAAAACTGCATTGACTATAATGACTTAGAGCATCTGACTCTGGATATTCTGGCCCCTTATGATGCGGACTTAGGGCAGCGGCAACCTTCCGAGGCGGCCCTCTATTATCAGGATCTCTTCCGCGAAGTCTTAGTGGACGAGTATCAGGATATTAACGACATTCAAGCGACTATCTTAAGTTTTCTGTCGCGTGAACGCCGCCAAGACTTAAGTGGTAATCTCTTCATGGTAGGGGACGTCAAGCAGTCCATCTATGGCTTCCGTATGGCAGAGCCTAGCCTCTTCTTAGCCAAATATCAGGCCTATCAAGAAGGCAAAGGCGGTCATCTGATTGTCTTAGATGCCAACTATCGTTCTCGTGACGAAATCTTACAATTTACTAACTTTGTCTTTCAGCGTCTGATGGACCCAGGTTTTGGGGAAATGCAGTACGGTGCCATGGAGTCGCTCAAGACAGGCAATCATAGTTTTTTACCTGCGCCTCCTGATCCGGAATTCGATATTGAATTCTTACTCTATGAGTCCTCAGCAGCAGATGAAGGGGAGCCTGAAGACCAGGACTTAGACTTGGATCAAGGTGTGGAGACTAGCCTTGAAGCGGAAGCTTGGCTTATTGGCCGGGATATTCAAGCGCGCGTCCAAGCAGGGTGGCAGATTTATGACAAGGAACTAGGTCAGCAAAGGCCGGTAACCTATCAGGACTTTGTTATTCTGAGTTCGACCCGCCATCCCTTCCAACCGGTTAAACAAGTCTTTGAACAGCTAGGAATTCCACTCCTAAGTCAAAATGTTGAGAATTATTTCCAACGCCAAGAAATTCGGCTCATGCTAGCCCTGCTTAAATTGATTGATAACCCTCATCAAGACATTCCCCTAGTGGCCATTTTACGGTCACATTTTGTGGGCTTAAGTGATGAGCAACTCAGTCAGATTCGCATTCGGGTGCCTAGTAGCGGCAGTTTCTATGAAGCCTGCCAGCAAGTGTTACTCTTAGAAGAAGCGAGTCTAATAGCCCTACAAGAAAGCTTGACTACCTTCATGGACAAACTCAAAGAATGGCGTCAGCTAGCCCAAAGAGTGGACCTGGTCACCTTAATTTGGACCCTCTATCAAGAAACCTACTTCCTAGATTATGTGGCAGGTTTGGATCAAGGGGATCAACGCCAGGCTAACCTCCATGCTTTCTATGAACGGGTAGTGGAATTTGAAGCGGGTAACTATAAGGGCTTGACGGCTTTTGTTGGCTTTATTGAACAAATCATGGCCCACGACCAAGATTTGGCTGAGCCCCTCTTACTGAGTGAGGACCAGAATTTTGTGCGTGTCATGACCGTTCATGCCAGCAAGGGGCTAGAGTTTCCTTTTGTTTATCTAATGCAGACGGGCAAACGTTTCAACATTCAGGATACGCAGAAGGTTTATGTACCTTCTAAACGCTATGGCTTGGGATTGGATTATCTGGATATTAAACATCAATTGCAGTATCCTTCCTTCATTAAGGAAGCTATTAAATTAGAGCGTCGTGGCCAGTTGAAATCAGAAGAAATGCGTAAGCTCTATGTGGCTTTGACCCGTTGTGAGCAAAAACTGGTGATTGTGGGCAGTGTCAAATCCCAAGACCAAGTCCAGACTAAACAGGAGCAAATTGTGACTGCAAGTGGCCAAGAATTGGTCATGAATCGCGCCCTCCGCCAGGGAGCAGGAAGTTGGCTGGATTGGTTGCTCATGGCGACAGCCTTTAGTGGACGTCACCCTCAATCTACGACTGACTTTACCAATGAACAAGTGCGTCTGACTTATGTGGCGGAAGCAGAGCTTTTGCCACTTCTCAAGGTATCTGCGTCTAGACCTTGGCTTCAGGATGACCAAAACTGGTTGGCAGATTTGAAATTAACAGTCGATCAGCATGAGGTGACAAGTGAGGTAGGGGCCTTTATACAAAGTCTCCTAGAGAGTCAGTACGACTACGGTCTGGCTAGTAAGACCTCTAGCTACCAATCTGTGTCGGAGCTCAAGCGTCTCTATGAAGAACCTCATAATGAAAAACTATCTCACTTCACCGACCGGCGGCCAGGGCAAATCAGTTGGGATTGGCTTAGTCAAGAAGATGAGGAAAGGGCGGAAGAGGCCGAGACTGGCCAAAAGGCTGGTATTCAGAGTATTCGATTTACTGGCGATACCTTCCAAGCGCCGCGCTTTGTCCGAGAGCGCCAAGCCTATACAGCTGCCCAGATTGGGACTTTTACCCACTATGTTATGCAGCAACTGGACTTTAGTGCGCTAGAAGGGCTGGATGTGTCGGACTATCCGGTTGCCATTCAAGAGCAGGCGCAAGCTTGGCTAGCCGCTGGCTTTATGGAAGCTAGTCAGTGGGAGGCCGTTAAGTTAGCCAGCATTTGCCAATTTTTAGCTAGTGACTTGGGCCAAGTCCTGATTAAACAGGCTAAATCCCTACATCGCGAGCAGGCCTTCTCCTATCGTCTGCCAGCTGCCAAGTTGTTTGCTCGTCAGCTAAGTGCTGACCAGCTTCAAGAACTAGGTGATAGTCAGCTTTTGGTCCACGGGGTCGTTGATAATTATCTTAATTTGCCTGATGGTCGGCTCATCTTAATTGACTATAAGACCGACCGCTATCGACCTTGGGTAAGCATGACTAAGTCAGCCCAGATTGACCAGATTGTCGATAAGTATCGCTTCCAAATGAGCCTCTACGCTCGAGCCTTAAGCCTGGCAAAAGGCAAGCAAGTGACGGATGTTTACTTAGTTTTATTGGATTTCGACCAGGTGGTGTCAGTCACCGACCTTTATGACTTTGATTAATAGTCCTTGAAAGGCTGGGACAAGGAAACTGAAGCTTGTCAAAAGTTGTCTTCTCTTAACAACTTTTGAAGGCAGTTGACCTTGCTCCCAGCTTTTTTGCTTATGCGGGAAGGGTTCCGATACTTGGTAAAAAGGGGTACAGGGGGTTAGAATGTTCATTAATAGGCATAAATTGATATAAAAATTTATTTACATGTCTAGAAGAATATTTGAGAATTACTATTAGCTATTGCATTTATGTAAACGTTATACTATACTAGAAGTTGAAATTATATATTTCAATTTTTATTTAGGAGGTAGAATCATGGTTGGTATTATTATCGCAAGTCATGGTGAGTTTGCTGATGGTATCAAGCAATCCGGTTCAATGATTTTTGGTGAACAAGCCAACGTTGAATCCGTGACCTTTATGCCAAGTGAAGGTCCAGATGATTTGCAGCGTAAATTACGTGAAGCCGTAGACCGTATTGAGAGCGAAGAGATTCTGTTCTTGGTAGACTTATGGGGAGGCAGTCCCTTCAACCAAGCCAATATTCTCTTTGAAGAAGCGCCAGAGACACGTGCCATTGTAGCCGGTCTTAGCTTGCCTATGTTGATTGAATCATATGCAAGTCGCTTCTCTATGGACAAGGCTCACGATATCGCAAAAGCCATTATTCCAACGGCCAAAGACGGTGTCAAAGTTCGCCCTGAAGCTTTACAACCTGAAGAAGCGCCAGCAGTGGCTCAAACAGCACCAGCTGCGCCACAAGGTGCGATTCCAGAAGGAACAGTCCTAGGCGACGGCAAAATCAAATTTGTCTTGGCTCGTATCGATACACGGCTCTTACACGGCCAAGTTGCAACAGGTTGGACTAAAGCCACTCAACCTAACCGAATTATCGTGGTGTCCGATACCGTTGCCCAAGATGACTTACGTAAGAAGCTGATTGAGCAAGCAGCTCCCCCAGGTGTGCGTGCTCACGTAGTACCCCTTGACAAGTTTGTTGCAGTATCTAAAGACCCTCGCTTCGGTGAGACCAAGGCTTTGGTACTCTTCGAAAATCCACAGGATGCGCTCAAGGTCATCAAGGCTGGAGTAGAGATTAAAGAACTTAACGTAGGTTCTATGGCTCACTCCGTAGGTAAGGTATTAGTAACTACCGTTTTATCAATGGATCAAGACGATGTGGATACCTTCAAGGAGCTTCGTGATCTCGGCGTTAAGTTCGATGTCCGCAAGGTGCCAAATGACAAGCCATCTGACTTGTTCAAGAGCATCCAAGCTAAGGCCAGCGAAGGCCTCAAAGTCTAAAAGGAGGTATCATAATGGACTTTAATATTCTGTCAATTCTTGCTGTCATTGTGGTAGCATTTCTCGCAGGGATGGAAGGGGTTCTGGACCAGTTCCAATTCCACCAACCAATTATTGCTTGTTCTCTGGTAGGGCTAGCAACTGGCCATCTCAGCGAATGTATTATCTTGGGTGGAGCCTTGCAATTAATTGCGATGGGCTGGGCTAACATCGGGGCAGCGATTGCGCCTGACGCGGCTTTAGCTTCTGTGGCTTCTGCCATCATTTATGTTAAAACTGGTACCTTCACAGATGAAGGTCGGAACTTGGCCATTGTAGCAGCGATTACCCTAGGGACTGTTGGTTTGGCTTTGACCATGGTGGTACGTACCTTATCTGTGGCCATCGTTCACCGTGCTGACGCTGCCGCTGAAAAGGGTGATTTCCGTGGCGTGGAATTCTGGCATATGGTAGCTCTTGCTTGTCAAGGTTTGCGTATTGCCATTCCGGCTACTTTCTTGCTCTTCTTGCCAACCGAAACTGTGCAAGGTGCTCTAGCGTCCTTACCTGATTGGTTCACTAAAGGGATGGCTATCGGTGGTGGTTTCGTCGTAGCGGTCGGTTATGCCATGGTTATTAACATGATGGCAACACCTGAAGTATGGCCATTCTTCTTCCTAGGCTTTGCCTTGGCACCACTTAACCAATTAACCTTGATTGCAACCGGGATTATCGGGGTAGTCTTGGCGGTTGTATATATTCGTCTTAGCCAAAACACTGGTGGTTCTGGTGGAGGTGGGGGCCAAGCTAGTTCCGGCGATCCACTAGGCGACATTCTCAATGACTACTAAGGAGGGAATTGACGATGACTGAACAAAAGAAACACTTAACGAAATCCGATCGTTTTAAGGTAATGTTGCGTTCCCAATTCCTCCAAGGGTCTTGGAACTATGAACGGATGCAAAACGGTGGTTGGGCATATTCTTTGATTCCAGCCCTCAAAAAATTGTATCCACAACGTGATGAGGCTTCTGCAGCCCTCAAACGTCACCTTGAATTCTTCAACACTCACCCATACATTGCGGCTCCAATCTTAGGGGTAACCTTGGCTCTGGAAGAAGAAAGAGCTAATGGTGTGCCAATTGATGACGCAGCTATTCAAGGGGTTAAAGTTGGGATGATGGGGCCTTTGGCCGGGATTGGTGACCCAGTCTTCTGGTTCACCGTTCGCCCAATCCTTGGGGCAATTGCTGCCTCTTTGGCAACTGGTGGCTCTATCTTAGCACCACTTTTCTTCTTCGTAGTATGGAATGCCATTCGTGTAGGATTCCTCTGGTATACGCAAGAATTTGGTTATGCTAAAGGTTCTGAAATCACTAACGACTTGTCAGGTGGTATCTTACAGACTTTAACCAAGGGGGCATCTATTTTAGGGATGTTCGTTATGGGGATTCTGGTTCCACGATGGACAACTATTAAGTTTGCACCTGTGGTGTCGAACGTACCATTGGCTGAGGATGCCTATATTCACTTCCCTAAAGGGGCAGTGGATGGTGGAACCCTACAAAACATCTTGGGACAATTGAGCAACCGATCACTGACTCCAAATAAAGTGACGACCTTACAAGACAACTTCAACATGTTAGTACCAGGTTTGGCGGCTGTCCTCTTGACCTTCCTCTGCATGTGGTTACTCAAGAAGAAAGTTAGCCCAATCCTCATTATCTTCGGTCTCTTTGCTGCCGGGATTATTGGTTATGTTTTAGGTATCTTTGCTCCTTAATGCTAGCCTAGGAGCTTGATAAAGCAGACGGACTCTAAAATAGAGTCCGTCTCTTTTTGTATATAGCAAAAGAGAGTCAGGAAGTGAAGCTTCCTGACTCTCTCATTGTACCTAGCGTTGACCAGGTGTATTGTTTTGGTTATTGTTCTGGTTATTATTGTTGTTACCACCTGGGTTTTCGTTGCCGTTACCCGGGTTTTCGTTAGCTGCTGAAGAACTTGATGAGCTTGAAGAACTTGACGATTCTTGTTGACGTCGTTGATCTTCTTGGCGTCGTTGTTCTTCTAGTTGCGCACGGTAGGTGGACCAGAAGTTAGCCAATTCTTCATCCGTTGCACCGAATAAGAACTTGTAGTTCAATTCTGGAGCTGGATGGCTGACCTTGAAGAGATCCTTGTAGGTTGGACCGGTGATGGAAATAGTCCCGCCATTATCTAGACGCATGGTCCCTGGCTTAGTACCAGTTTGTTGTAAGACGTCCGTTTCTTGGACACTAGATGGACGGTTGAATTTCCGGTCTACCCCGAAGATATCTGGACGGGCAGCATAGAGTTCATTGACTACATTGGCCCAATAGCGTTGGCTCCGTTCACTTTCACGACCGTAGCCGTCGTTGATATTGATGGTATAGTTTTGGAAACGGCTGTCATAGCCAATCCAAGAACCGATAGTGATACTTGGTGTAGAAGCAATGAACCAGACGTCCTTAGAGTTCTCACTAATCCCGGACTTAGCAATCCAGTCACCACCCATGGTCATGTAGCCCTTGGCAATCCGGCCCGTACCTTCCGTCATGGTATTACGTAGCATATCAATCATAAGGTAGTTGGAATCTTCACTGAAGACTTGGGTAGGGTTGCTTTGGTGCTGGAAGACGACATTACCAGCCGCATCTTCAATCCGGTCGATGAAGTAGCCGTCATGGTAGTTACCATTGTTGGCAAAGGTTGCGAAGGCCCGAGTTTCTTCTAGGACAGTTGGACCACTTGAAACCCCACCAATTGCAAAGGCTAAGTTCTTGATGTCTTCTGGCGTATAGGAGGCAGCAGGGTTAAAGCCCATTTTTTCCAAATAGCCCATGACATCAACTGAGCGTTTTTGCATTTCTTGGTAGACACGGACAGCAGGCAAGTTGTCTGATTTATAGAGGGCAACCCGAGCTGTTTCGGCGCCACCACTGACTACGTTACCATAGTTAGTAGGGGACCAAGTCGTACCATCTTCGAAAGTCTGAGTAAATTCTGTATCTGGAATAACCGTCGATGGATTAATCAAGTTCTCCTGAATAGCAGGGCCGTATACAGCTAACGGCTTAATGGTCGAACCTGGGGAACGGCGAATACCAAAAGCGTGGTCGATTTGGTTATTCTCAAAATCTGTCCCTGCGATAAAGCCTAAGACTTTACCGGAGTTGTTATCCATGACCACCATTCCATTTTGAACCTTCTCAACATAGGAGGTTTCTTGGCCAGTTTCAGGGTCAGTATAGACGCCTTCATAGGCCATCCCTAGGTCATTAATGTGTTTCTTAGCGGATTCCTGCAAGAGGTCGTAGATTTGTTGGTCAATGGTTGTGTAAACCTTATAACCACCAGTCTTAAGTTGCTCTTCGGCTTCCTTATAGTATTGGTTGTACCAGTTGTCATCTTGATAAACTTGAGTCCAAGTTAATTTATCACGCTCAATATTGAGACGCATGATTTGCTCGATAGCGCCTCGCTCCATTGCTCGGTAGAGGTAGGATTGGCGTGTGACACTTGGGCTGCCGGCTGGCAAGAAGTCAGCCTTAATATCATAGTTGAGAGCGGCTTGGTAGTCGGCCTCACTAATTTTATGGTTACGGTACATGAAGTAGAGGACGTCCTTCATCCGGCCAATCCCGGCTGATAAGTCAGTCTTAAGCTCTCCGTTTTGTTGGTAAGGGGTGTAATTGTAAGGGTCTTGCGGTAAGCCGACCAAGAAAGCTGCTTGAGCTAGGTTGACTTCGCTAGGCTTCTTACCAAAAATCCCTTCTGAAGCTTTCTCAATCCCGGCTACGTTATCCCCGTTATGGTCACGACCAAATGGTGACACGTTGAGGTAGGCAGTCAGGATTTCATCCTTGCTGAAGAATTGCTCCAGACGGAGGGCCAAGAGAATTTCATTGGCTTTCCGGAAGAAGGTGACATCGTTGGTTAAGAGACGTTGCTTGACCAATTGCTGGGTCAAAGTAGAACCACCGGTCCCGCTACCTGGTGACAAGACTTCCTGCAGGGTAGCCCGCAGAATGGCTTTAGGCACAACCCCCTTATGTTCATAGAAGGAGGAGTCCTCAGTCGATACCAGACCATTGACGATGTTAGGCGAGATATCTGACAGGCTAGTCACAGACCGAATAACATCGGCTTGGACGTTGGCAATCGGTGTCCCGTTAGCATAGTAAATGGTAGATTGCTGTTCCAATTTGTTAATCTTGGCAGCCATTTCTTCACGGTTAGGCACCTTGGTGTCAGAGACTAGGTGGGCAAAGTAACCAGCCCCAGCCCCAGCAGCTAAGGAGCCTAAGAGAAGACCAATTAAGACGATATAAAGGGCAATACGGCGAACCACATTGACTGCTACATTGAGGCCTAAGAAGATTTTCTCTCTAGCAGTGTAGTTAGACAGGTCAATGACCTTAGCCTTGGATTTACCTTTTCCTTTGGTTTTACGACGTTTGCGTTCTGAATCTTGGCTAGCACCTAGTCCGGCAGCAGCCAAATCTAGGGCAGCTGGCGCTTGGTCATCAGATTCAGTTTCTGAATCCTGACTTTGAACACCTTCTTCTACATCATGGCTTTGTTTGGGCTCAAGCTCGCTAGCTTGAGTTTGGTCAAAGTAATCTGGGTCTAAGCTAGTTAGCTTGCTAGTCTTAGCCGTCCAAGCCAAGTCATAGTCGTCTAAACTTGAGTCTGAATCAGAATAGTCTGATTCATGTTGCTCTGAGTTCTCCTCAGCTAAGCTTGGCTCTTGATCTGATGGTTCAGATGCTTGAGGAATCAAGTTTTCTTGACTAGCAACGAGTGACGTCGCTTCATAATCTGATTGCTGATCATGAGATTTTTCTTGATCAAGGTTAGCTTCATCCTCAACTTCCGCTTGGGAATTTGTTGACTCAAGCGATAGGTCGTCCACTTCTTGATCCAAGTGATTTGGCTCATCTGGATGGTTTGATAAAACAAGCGTTTGTTCAGATTCTGACTTAAATTCAAGTCTATCCTGAGATACTGTTTTAGGTTCTTGATGGCTTGAGCTTGTAGCACTTTGCTCTAAGTGCCCAGCTTCTCGGCCCTGGCTTGAGTCATCTGCAGCAGAGGCCTGGTTTGGCACCTTAATTGGTGTGATGTTATCGAAAATGGACAAGAGCGAACTGAGTCGGGCACGTCCTCGTGATGAAAGGCGAGGGGCTTCTTCCTGGCCTTCAGAGCTTCCTAGTGAATCTGCTGGATGTGACCAAGTGTTTGACTCCGGTTCTGTGCTGTGGTCATTTGAGCTAGTGACTGGCTCAGTAGGAGACGGACTTTTAGGTTCAGCCACTTGGTCTTCTTTAGCTTGGTCTCTACTTGGTGTTAACAAGTCAGCGTCTAAAGGTTGATAGACACGAGACACTTCCTTCTTGTCTGAGCTTGCAACTGGCCCGCTTCCTTCCTGGAGCTCATTACTTGTTTCCTGCTCAAGGTCAAGACCACGACGTCGTTCGCGTTCTTTTTGGATTTCTGCAGGACTTGGCAGGGGCTGGCTAGCCCTACTGTCTTGGTCGAGCTCAATGCGAGGTTGGTAAACGCGACTAGCAGGCTTGGAACCCGCAGTAGATTCTGCAGATAAGCCTGGCATATCAACAGGTCCTGCTAGGCCTAGGTCTGTGCTAGCTTCTTCTTCTGAATCTTGGACTTGATTATCTCGACTGGCCATGCCGGCAAAGAGCCGACGAGGACCTTTGTCAACAGACTCGGATGATCCCGAAGTCTCTGGGCCTGATTCACTCGGCTGCGCTAGTTCTGGCTTAGCCTTAGGCTCTGAAGGTTTAACAACTTTCTTCTTCTTGGCTTTTTCCTTGGCAGGACTAGCAGGGTCTTTCTCTGTTTCCTCTTGGAAAAGATGAGATTGGAAGTCTTGGTCGGACACTTGGTTAGTCTGCTTATAAGGGTTGGCTTCATCAATACTTGGATTGAAGTTAGAGAAGAAGTCACGGACGCGTTTGACAGAGCGATCGATGAACTCGGAAGATTGAGCCATGACGGTCTTTTCATCCGACTTAGGCTGGTAATGCCAACTATCTTGATCCTGCTGACCTTGACTAGAGCTTGACTCAGTTGTCTGACTAGTCTCGGACTGGCCTTTGTTAGTTGAAGTAGATGCTTGATCATTACTTTCAGCGCTCTCTTGTCGAGCCTGTGCTTGTTTACGGGAATAGTCTTCATAGAAATTATCCCAGCGTGATGGCTTAGAAGTTGCCTCGTTCGAAGGCGGGGTAGAATGACCCCTTGAATCCTCTTTATCAGGCGCGATGTCAAAAGAGACATCATAGTAATGCTGGTCCGATTGCTCGGACACTTTCTTCTTGTCATCGTCTAGTGTCATTCATTCACCTACTTTCCTTATGGGGTATGGCTCTTAAGCCGTTACTTGATCATTTAGGGATTCGCCTAAGACATTGAGACGAGCTTCCCATTCTTGATTAGTCAATTTGTTTTCCGCAATGTAGCGGTTGCGTGGGTGGCGACGGCATTCTGGGCAGCAACCACGAACGTATTTGTCTTCATTTTCGACGCTAGTCAGGATACGACGGTTACATTCTGGGTTCCCACAGTTAACATAGCGTTCGCATGGAGTGCCATCGAACCAGTCTTTCCCGATTACAACAGGGTCTACGTGGTTAATGTCAACAGCAATCCGTTCGTCAAAGACGTACATCTTACCATCCCACAATTCGCCTTTTACTTCAGGGTCTTTACCATAGGTAGCAATCCCACCGTGGAGTTGGCCGACATCTTTATAACCTTCACGTACCATCCAACCGGAGAATTTCTCACAGCGGACACCACCTGTACAGTAGACAACGACACGCTTGTCCATGAATTTTTCCTTGTTGTCGCGTACCCATTGTGGTAATTCGCGGAAATTACGAATGTCAGGACGGATGGCACCACGGAAGTGACCTAAGTCAAACTCATAGTCGTTACGTGTATCAAGGACAACGGTGTTTTCATCTAACAAGGCTTCCTTGAATTCTTGTGGTGACAAGTAAGCACCAGTAGTTTCTAATGGGTTGATGTCGTTGTCGAAGTCGTTATCTTCTAAGCCTAAGTGGACGATTTCTTTTTTGTGACGAACGAACATCTTCTTGAAGGCTTGTTCTTCTTCTTCGTCAATCTTGAACCAGAGGTCTTCCATACCTGGTAGGGAGTGGACATAGTCCATATATTTTTGAGTGGTTTCGTAGTCACCTGAGACAGTCCCGTTAATCCCTTCGCTCGAAACGAGGATCCGGCCCTTAAGGCCAATAGACTTACAGAAGGCCAAGTGGTCAGCTGTAAACTTATCTGGGTTCTCGATGTTAACGTACTTGTAGTAAAGAAGCACGCGAATTGGTTTGGTCATAATTTACCTCCTTGTAGTTGCAAACTACATAAATTTATGGATAGTATCATTATACGGCAAAAAAGGCTTGAGGACAACTTTTGAGCCGGTTTTTGCGCTATCTGTAAGAAACTTGTAACCTCCCTACACGATCCCCGTCTAAGTGGCTCAAGCATGCCAAAAAAGCTGGCCAGATTAATTCTGGGCCAGCTTTTGGTTGAAGCGTTCTTGCAGATGGTTTTTGTGATGATGATAGGCTGTTAACAAGGGAATGCAAGCGCCCAACCAGGCCAGGGGGCTGGCAATGGCGGGACCTACAAAACCTAAATATTGACTAAGAATCAGAGCGGCACTCATACGCATGGCTAGCTCCATGATACCAGCAATAGTCGGAATTAGGCTATCTCCCAATCCCTGCAAGGTATAACGGTAAATGAAGAGCAGAGCTAACAACCAGTAGGCAGGCGCCGAACAGTAGAAGAAGACTTGACCGTAGTGAGTCATTTCCAGTCCTTGGCTACCTTCTGCGAAGAAGGTGACGACTTGGGCACCTGTCAGAGCTAGGATGACGCCAGACACCAGCGCGACACCTACAGACAAGAAGGTCATTTGGCGGACTCCTTGGCGGATTCGGTCAAATTGGGCGGCACCAAAGTTTTGGCCTACATAAGTTGCCATGGCAATCCCAAAGGACATGAGGACTAAAATCACAATCTGTTCAATCTTAGAAGCCGCTCCGTAACTGGCAATGGCTAGAGGGCCTAATTGGTTGAGAGCCACTGTGACCGAAATGGAGCCAATGGCAATAATAGAGGACTGGAAGGCCATTGGGAAGCCCATGTTGAGGTGATAGCGGACTTCTTCAGCTACCAGCATGGCCTTCTGCCAGGAAACCTGCAGTAGTGGCCAACGACGGTGAATGGCCCAGAGGCAAAGGAGGACAGAGACAGTTTGTGATAAGATGGTCGCAAAGCCAGCACCCGCAACGCCCATGCCGACATGAACGATGAAGACATAGTCTAAGACGATATTGGTTAAGGCCGCAATAATGAGAAAGTAGAGGGGCGTTCGACTGTCTCCCAAGGCCCGCATCATGTTGCTCAATAAATTGTAGAGCATGGTGACGGTACAAGCGCTAAAGATGACAATGAGATAATCGTAAGTATATTGAATGATTTCAGGCGGCGTCATCATGACTTCTAGAATTTGGCGGAGGAAGAAGGTAGACAGGAATGTCAAGACCATGGAAACGCAGAGGGCGATAGTCCAGGCAATGGTGACAGAACGTCTTACCTTGTGGAAATCCCTAGCACCAAAGGCTTGAGCCAAAGGAATACTTAAACCTGCCGTTAGCCCTTGAGCGAAGCCAAGAATCAGAAACATGACGCTGGATGAAGCGGAAATTCCTGCTAGGGCATCACGTCCCATAGTGCGTCCAACGATAAAGGTGTCGACCATATTGTAGACAAGCTGGAAGATATTGCCAATTAGAAGTGGGATGGAGAAGTTAATAATGCGTTTGAGGGGGGACCCAGTGGTCATATTATGCATAAGTGACTCCTTTATAGTCAGAATGAATACTCTGAGTATAAAGGAGTCACTTAGCAAAATCAAGTAGGTTTAGAGCTCTCTATCCTAGTAAGTTAGTCATCCCACTGAACGGTATAGTAGTCAGCATCTTTGGCTTGAATCAGGGGATAATTGGTCCGGTAAATAGAGCCATCTTGGTCTTGCTCCAGGTACATAACAAAACCATTAGGGTAGAGAGACAGAATCTTGGAATAAACATGGTCTTGGTCAATAATAACGGTCTTGATTTCTTGGTCGCTGGCGAACCAGTCAGTGACCAGGTGGAAATAAGAACCGATGGAGACTTTGGTTTCATAAACAAGGGTCGTAATAATGGATTGATTCATGGCTAACGCTCCTTTTTTTATAAGCTAGTTCCATTATAACAAGGAATTGAGGGCGGTTTCAAACAAAAATTCGAAACAAACTTACAAATTCTTGTCAGAATGGGAAATTTTTAAGCGATAAGCTATAAAAAGCCCGCCAAAAGTGCTATAATAGGAATTAGAAACGGTTTCATTCAGAAAGGGTGGGTCGTATGAGAGTCAAAGTCACTAAGTCAGAGCGTGAGCTCATTGAACGTGAGCTGAGACGGGGGACCACTAAGTCTCGGATAGCCTCCCTCTTACATGTCAATTTCGAGACGGGTTGCCAAATGATTCAGAGAGTCCGTGAACAGATTCGACCTGAAATTGGTGACCAAATACGCTTTACCTTCCGGCAGGTCCATATGCGGGGGACCATCCGTAAACTTCTGACCAACAGCGCTGTCGTCGACATCGATTGGCTCCGGTCAGATCCGACTATGAAGGATATTTGTACTAGCCGCACCATCGTCAATTTTAAGGATATTGTCGCCTACATCAACTGTGAGCATCTCATTCAAGATGATGAGGAAGGGGAAGAGCCCCTAAGTCCCGCTGCTCAACAAGGGATCTAAGCTCACAGCGTCTAGAATAAGAGCCTCCTATCGCGTGTTTGCGATAGGAGGCTCTTGGTCTGAAGACTATTGTTCTTGGTAGATTAATTGATAGAGTTCAGCTGCGACAGTTTGATAGGTCTGGCGATGCTTAGCTTCTGGTACTAGGTCGTAGGGAGTCGGTAGGTCATTCTCTGTAAGGAAGAGTTGGAACCACTCCTTGGCTGATCCATAGGCCTCTTCAAAGTAGGGGTAAACGGTTAAGGCTTGAAGAACGAACTGCTGAGAAAATTCAATTAAGAGATGTGGATTGAATTGCTCGCAATAGTCTTCGATGACTTGAAGGCCGGCCACATAAGAAGACTGGTGACGGTAATCTTGGAGTTTGGCTACTGTCAATTCATGGACTTGGCCAAACCAGTTATAGGTTACTTTACCTGGATAGTTCTGGTAGAGTAGGTAATGCAAGACATCGCTCTTAATATACTGAGGTAGGTTGGGATGAGCTAGAATAGCCTTGAAGAAAGGCAGGGATTTTTCCAAAGGTCGGTCATAGGTGAATTTAAGGAAGCTGAGCAAGTCAAAGCCTTGCCCACCATAGACTTGATTAATGAAAGACTCAATGGCTTCTTGTCCTTGGTCCAGCGCTTGATCCAAACGACGAGCTAGCTGTTGGGTATGATTGAGCTGGTGGATGATAGGCATGAGGTCTTCACTGTCCCAACCAGCTGCTTGGAAGCGAGCTTGAAGCTGATAAAGCTTCAAGAGAGCAGCATCCAAGTCGTAGAGGAAGGGTAGGCTAGCTCCGTAGAGGAGGAGCACACTCGGATCACTAACAAGCTCTATGTCTGGGAAATAGGTCTGCCAACAGTTTAGGAGGTCAGCTTTTTGCCCCCGACCAATATATAATTTAATCAGTTCCTCGAAGACATGAACCTGAGGATTCGTCTCATAACTCTTGATTAGTAATTCTTGTGCACGGCCAAAGTCATGGACCTTGAGGGCACTGAGTGCTTTGCGATAATATTGGTCCGCATTAGTTGGAAATTCAATTACATCACTCATTTTGCCACCTCTTTCTTGTCAATGATTAAATCCGTGCTATACTAGTTATATTATAGCACAATACATTAATAGTTTGTAGACAAATAACTGATAAGGAGCGAAAAAATGCTGAAGGTTTATACGGACGCTGCCTTTGCCTATAAAAATCAATCGGCCGGCCTAGCCATTCGGATTCTGGCGCCTGATCAACTCTATGAACAAGTTGTTTTCCTCGATCAGGTAGTAGACAATCATCAGGCGGAATTTTTAGCTATCTTGCGCGCCCTGGACTGGTTGATAGAATTGGGATTGACCCAGGACTTTATTTGGTTACATGCAGATAGTCAAGTGGCTATTCGAGCCATTGAAAAGTCCTATATTAAGGATTCACGTTATGCTCCTATTTTAGATCATATCCTAAGTCGACTGGACCACTTTCCAAATCTCTATGTCAAATGGATAGCTGAGAAGGAGAATCAGGCGACTGACCAGTTAGCGAAATCGAGCCTAAATAAGGCAGTTAGCTGGACGCGGACATCGCCTCGCTAGCCAATCTAGCTTTTGCATGGCATAATAGAAATAGACAAGCGAAGTTTTAATATAGATCTATCAGGCTTGATCATGTGACTAAGAGTGCACAATTTGCTAAAGTACGAACGTATATTCGCTAGCATTCTTAGGCATTTCGTGGCATAATAAATTGAATAGACTTCTCTATTTAAGATAGAATCATAAATTCTTCTGAAAAAGAAGTGATCATTGATGGAGGTAGAAGAGCGATATGGCAGAAAAAAATTTAACCGCTAAAGATATTTTACAAAAAGAATTTACCCGCGATTTTCGTGGTTATAAAGCATCTGAAGTAGATGAGTATTTGGATAGTATTATCCGTGACTACGATTCTTACCAAAAAGATGTGGCGACTTTGAAGAATGAAAATGAGCGCCTAATCAGCAAAATTGACGAATTGACCAAGCAACTTGCTTTGGCTAAGAAGAACAATGTGCCAACCTCACCAGGCTCTGGTGTCACCAACTTTGATATCCTCAAGCGTCTCTCTAACCTAGAGAAGCATGTCTTCGGATCTAAGATTGGTAGCACAGACAATACCATGTCTTATTCAGACGTGACACGTTTCCAATAAAAGAACCTCAAGTAGATTTTAGGTAATCGCGGCTAGTAATAGTTGAGGAAAGTCCATGCTCGCACAGGCTGAGATGCCTGTAGTGTTCGTGCTTAGCGAAACCATAAGCTAAGGTAGTGCCTAGCGCTAACGGCAGGCAAAAGGTCTAAGGCTTCGGCTATGACTGAGTAACCTCTAAGGTGCCACAGAGACGAGGCTAGTTGGAAACAACTAGCGTGGAACGCGGTAAACCCCTCGAGCGAGCAACCCAAATAGTGACCTAGTTTCTAGGTAGACTGGTCGGGGCACTTTTCCTAGGGAAATGAACCGATGGAAGAGGCGGGTCACTGAGTGACCGGCAGACAGATGATTACCCCACTTAAGGTGCATAGCCTATTTCCCTTAAGTGACAGAACATGGCTTATCGAAATTTACTTAATAGGCTTTTGCTTAATACAACAAAGGCGCTTCTCCCTCTCTGGTGAGGAGGGCCTTTTTTTCTAAGGGCAGGAATCTACTGCCCACAAGGACAAGATAAAGATGAGGAGCCTCTTATGACAAACTATAACCTATTGGCTACCGTTGCCGCCGGCATTGAGTCCGTGACGGCCCAAGAATTGAAGCAGCTAGGCTATCAAGTGCAGACCGAGAATGGTCGCGTGCGATTCTCTGGGAATGTGCAGGATATTGCTAAGACTAACCTCTGGCTGAGAACGGCTGACCGTATCAAAATAGAATTTGGGGCTTTTCAGGCTAAAACCTTTGAAGCCCTCTATGATTTGACCTATGCCTTGCCATGGGAAGACATTCTGCCTTTGGATGCCAATTTCCCTGTGTCCGGCAAATCCGTCAAGTCCCAGTTGCATAGTGTGCCTAACTGCCAGAAAATCGTTAAAAAAGCTATTGCTAGCCGACTCATGTCCTACTACCATCGTCGGACCAATTTGCCTGAGACTGGAGCAGTCTATCCCATCGAAGTTTCTCTAGTCAAAGACCAAGTCAGCCTAACTTTGGATACTTCTGGCACCTCCTTATTCAAGCGTGGCTACCGGGTAGAAAAAGGGGCAGCCCCACTAAAGGAAAATATGGCGGCGGCCTTGGTTATGTTGACGACTTGGTATCCTGACCGGCCTCTCTACGACCCTTGCTGTGGTTCGGGCACCATCGCCATTGAAGCAGCCTTGATTGGTCGCAATATTGCGCCAGGCCTTAAGCGAGAATTTGCGGCAGAGCATTGGACTAGTTTAGATCCAAGTGGCCAAGTGTGGCAGAAGGCGCGTCAGGAAGCGCAAGCTCAGGCCAAACCAGACCTTATGATGGACATTGAAGCCTGCGACATTGACCACCGTATGGTTGAAATTGCTAAGGCCAATGCCGAGCAAGCCGGTGTAGCAGACACGATTTCCTTTAAGCAAATGCAACTTAAAGACTACCGGCCCAAGGTGGATTACGGTATATTAATTGCTAACCCACCTTATGGTGACCGTATGTTGACGGAAGAGCAGGTTCACACCCTCTATACAGACATGGGCAAGCTCTATAGCCAAATGCCAACCTGGAGTAAGTATATTTTAACCAGTGACGAAGCTTTCGAGACCTACTATGGGGCCAAGGCAACCAAAAAACGTAAGCTCTATAACGGTGCCCTCAAGGTAGATTATTACCAATATTGGGGTGAGCGGAAACCCCGTCAAACAAGCGATAATAAGTAGATAGACTAGTTGTCTAATGAATAGCAAAAAATCCCTCAGCAGATTCTGCTGAGGGATTTAGTCTGTTATGGAGATGAGGGGAATCGAACCCCTGTCCAAATATCTCGCCACAATCAAGTCTACGCCAATAGTCTAGCTATTTGGTTTAGCGCAGAGACCGCCACTAGACAGGCTGTCATCCTTGCGAGTCTGATCATCTCTTCGTGATTTAACAGACGGATAAATCACGCGTATCCCACTTAAATAAAACCAGCTACTAGCACATGGGCGATGTTAGGCTGATTTTCCGCTGCAGGTTATTAAGCTGCTAAAGCGAAAGAGTTGTTTTGGTTGTTTGCAGTTATATTTAACTGTAGCGTTTTAAGGCGGACGCAACCCTCCTGACGCGTCAAAAGCTCGAACAATACCTGTCGAAACCGTGACATCCCCTAAAGGATAGCTAGATTCTATCAATAAAGGACTAAATTGTCAATTAATCAGCTTGGGAGACAGGCTTAAGGGATTGACTTTTGCCCCTAT
Source organism: Abiotrophia sp. (assembly GCF_057275535.1). Classification (NCBI taxonomy): domain Bacteria; kingdom Bacillati; phylum Bacillota; class Bacilli; order Lactobacillales; family Aerococcaceae; genus Abiotrophia; species Abiotrophia sp. Next base: position 123,120 of record NZ_DBHIRJ010000001.1, on the reverse strand, counting down.
AATCTTTAAGCTAATAGGGTAAATAATTTTTTAGGAGGTCACCCCATGACTAAGAAATATCATGTGGCCATCTGCGGTGCGTCTGGTGTTGTAGGGCGTAAAATGCTGCAAGTATTACACGAACGAAACTTTCCATTTGAGACTTTAACCTTGTTCGCTTCCAAGCGTTCAGCTGGTAAAACTATTAGCTACGCCGGCAAGGATTATGTCATTCAAGAATTAACGGAAGAGGCTCTTCAAGCGCCGATTGAGATTGCCTTGTTCTCAGCAGGAGGAGAGACCTCTAAGCATTTTGGGCCAATCGCCGCTAGTCGAGGCATCTATGTGATTGACAACTCCAGTGCTTGGCGCATGGATCCTAAGATTCCTTTGGTAGTACCTGAAGTCAATGGCGATGTCTTGAAGGCTGAAGACCATCTGATTGCCAATCCTAACTGCTCGACTATTCAGTCAGTCGTGCCATTAGCTGTTCTACAACCATACGGCTTGAAGCGCGTCATCTACAATACCTATCAAGCAGTATCAGGAGCAGGCCAAGCCGGCATTAATGACTTGGTCAACCATACGACTGAAAAATTCCCATATTCGATTAATGATAATGTCTTGCCGCACATTGATGTCTTCACCGAGTCTGGTTACACCAAAGAAGAAATCAAGATGATTGAGGAAACGCGAAAAATTCTACGCATGCCAGACTTACGTGTAACAGCTACTACAGTTCGGGTTCCAATCAAGCACTCTCATGCTGTATCGATTAACGTTGAATTGGAACGAGACTTTGACTTAGCAGAAATTCGCCAAGCCTTCCAAGAAGCAGAGGGGATTATCCTCTTAGATGATCCAGCTAACCTCAAGTATCCACTTCAGTCACAAGTCGAAGACCATGATGAAGTGTATGTTGGGAGGATTCGTCGTGACGAGTCAGTTCCTTACGGTCTCAACATTTGGGTGGTAGCCGACAACATCCGTAAAGGGGCAGCCACTAACACCATTCAAATCGCAGAACAACTTATCAAAGACGGTATTCTCTAAGAAGAGGATAGGGCGCCCTCCGGGGCGCTTTTTATATTATTGGTAGAGAAAATGGGCGTTGATGCTAATTAAGATAAGTGTATTGAACAAACTTGTTGTCTTAATTAGTGAAGCTAACTAATTAAGACAAATGCGTTTCTGGTGTGTTCTTTTTAATGAAATGTTTTCACTATAAATTGATTAAGAATGTCTAAAGGCTTTCATAATAGGGATTGCAGGCAATTTGTTAGGTCTATCTGGCCATGCCTAGGGATTGACAGACGGCCCATAAAACCGTATGATAGAGGGTGTGGTTGACACATTATTTATTTTGAAATCATCTAAAAATTTGAAATGAATAACGATAATGAATAGATTAATAGGAGGTGATACGATGGACCTATTGCAGCTCACCTTCGCAGTAATCGTTGCTTTAATTATCGGGGTAGTGATCGGCTATATTTTCAAGAAGAAAAGCGATGAAAAGCACATCGGAAATGCTAAGGCTAATGCAGAATCCATTGTTGATGCGGCTATTGCACAGGCTAAGACCCTCAAGCGGGAGGCCTTGTTCGAAGCCAAAGAAGAAAATCTCAAGTACCGTAATGAATTAGAACAAGAATTGAAGGAACGTCGGACCGAAGTAACAGGAATGGAAAAACGGCTCCTTCAACGGGAAGAGACCTTGGACCAAAAGAGTCTGATCTTAGACAAACGTGAACTCAATCTTGAGAGCAAGGAACAAGACTATCAAAAACGTCAAAAGGCCTTGACTCAACAAGAAGAGAAGGTTCAAGAATTGGTCGTTGCCCAACAAAGTGAATTAGAACGGGTGGCAACCCTATCGCGTCAAGAGGCGCAAAACATCATTATGACTGAGACAGAGCAAGCTTTGTCCCAAGAAATTGCAGTCATGATTCGGAATGCAGAGCAAAAAGCCAAAGATGAAGCAGATCGCAATGCCAAAAACATTATCTTACAAGCCATTCAACGGAGTGCTCCGGACATTGTGTCTGAGAATACAGTGACCGTAGTACACTTACCAAGTGATGACATGAAAGGTCGGATTATCGGGCGAGAAGGCCGCAACATCCGTACTTTGGAAAGCTTAACCGGGATTGATTTAATTATCGATGACACGCCAGAAGCAGTCGTATTAAGCGGTTTTGACCCAATTCGCCGTCAAATTGCTAAGTTGGCGCTAGAGAAACTGATTCAAGACGGCCGGATTCATCCAGCACGTATTGAGGAAATGGTGGATCGGGCGCGTCGCGAGATTGACGAGAAAATCCGTGAAATCGGGGAGCAAGCGACCTTTGATGTGGGGATTCATTCTCTCCATCCAGATTTAATTAAGATTATTGGTCGTCTATCCTTTAGAACCAGTTATGGGCAGAACGTCTTGAACCACAGTATTGAAGTTGCCAAACTTGCTGGTGTAATGGCTGGTGAGTTAGGTGAAGATGTGGCCTTAGCCAAACGTGCAGGTCTTCTGCATGATATTGGTAAGGCGCTTGACCATGAGATTGAAGGCTCACACGTTGAAATCGGGGCAGAGATTGCCAAGAAATATAACGAGCCAGAAGTAGTAGTGAATGCTATTGCTTCCCACCATGGTGATACTGACCCAACTTCGACTATTGCTATCTTGGTAGCTGCCGCTGATGCCTTATCAGCAGCGCGTCCAGGTGCCCGCAGTGAATCCTTGGAGAGCTACATCCGCCGTCTGGAAAAATTAGAAGAAATCTCTAATAGTTTCCCAGGCGTGGCTAATAGTTTTGCTATTCAAGCTGGGCGCGAAGTCCGTGTCATGGTTCGTCCAAATGAAGTCAATGACGCTGCCGCCTCACGAATCGCTCGTGATATCCGCAACCGGATTGAAGCAGAAATGAACTACCCAGGCAATATTAAAGTAACCGTTATTCGCGAAACGCGCGCGGTTGAATACGCCAAATAATTAATGGAGAGGTTGGAACTTGTTCCAGCCTCTCTTTTTATACATGCTTAGGAGGTAATAGCCAAGCAATTTATGATGGCGCTTACTATTAAGCGGGATTTTTAGACTCCCCTTAAGACACTAAGGCTTGGCTTTGGTCGGATAGCTTGGACTTTCCTTTATATTTTGACCTTTTTGTGTTAAAATATAGAAGAAAAAAAGGAGGCGATGAGGTGGTTCGTTACGGACAAATAGTCGAGGCCCGCATCAGTGACAAAAATGAGCGTCACTTTTTCGCACAATATGAAGGTGAGACCTTCACCGTTCTGCCGGGGCAGATAGATATACAAAATTACCAAGTTGGTGACCAAGTCGAAGGCCTTATCTATGAGACCAAGGCCCGTAAGAAAGTCATTCAAGTTGACTTACCCGCTATTCGACCTGAAGTCTATGGTTGGGGTAGCGTGGTTAGCACTCGTAAGGATTTAGGCGTCTTTGTGGACATTGGTCTGCATGATAAGGAAGTGGTCGTGTCATTGGATGACCTCCCCCTTAATACAGCCCTCTGGCCTAAGAAGGGCGATCGATTGTTCTTGACCTATCAAGTGGATGCTAAGAATCGTTTCTGGGGTAAGTTGATTGAACCTGAAGCTATGCAGGCTTATTTTAAGCGGGCAGCTCGTGCTATGAAGAATCTCAATGTCACCGCTACCGTTTATAAGGTTAAGTTAGCGGGTTCACTTTGTATTACAGACGGTGGACACTCGGCTTTCTTACATGAAAGTGAGACTCTTGATTCTCCACGTCTTGGTCAAGTCTTGCAAGCTCGCATTATTGGCGTTCGTGAGGACGGCGGCCTTAATTTATCGGTCAAGCCACGGGCTTATGAGGCCTTGGATGATGATGCCGGTATGATTCAAGCTATCTTAAGAAAATCGCCAGGGCATTATTTGCCACTTCATGATAAATCAGATCCAGCGACTATCCAGACTCAGCTTGGTATTTCTAAGGCCCAATTTAAACGTGCCGTCGGTAACTTAATGAAACAAGGCCTCATTCGCCAAGTCAAGGGGGACGGGCTTTATTTGACGGAAGACCCAAGTCCTGAGACTGATTCAGTAGGCAGTGGCCATGAGATTTAAGCAAGCCGTCCAGGACTTTGAACGTTATCTTCTCTTAGATATGAACCGGTCCGCTAATACCATTCAGAGTTATCGGCGCGATTTGGCTAAGTTCCAGGCCTATCTGACGGAGCAGGGGATTGACAATGTAGAGGCGATTGATGAGCTAACGGTGCGAGCCTTTCTAGCAAAACTCAGCCAAGCCTCCTATGCAGCTTCCTCGACCAGTCGTATGCTATCCAGCTTAAAACAGTTCTTCCTCTTCTTACGCAAAGAGGGCATTCTAGAGATAAATCCTATGTCCTTGGTCCATCGGCCTAAACAAGGTAGACATCTACCTAAAGTCCTAACTGCTAAGGAGATTGAAGCCTTGCTTCAAGCGCCCGACACCAGTAGCCCGCATGGTTTGCGTGATCGGGCTATCTTTGAACTCATGTATGCCACTGGTTTGCGGGTAACAGAGTTGGTGCAACTTAAATTAGAAGATTTGCACTTAGAATTAGGTTTTATTCAGACTCTAGGGAAAGGGGACAAGGAGCGACTAGTCCCCCTAATTGATGAAGCCATTGAATGGCTAGAGGCCTATCTAGAGCAGGTCCGTCCTAGTTTCCTAAGATTAGCTAGCTCTGCCAGTCCGCAAGAAGTCTTTTTGACAGAACGGGGCAAGGCCTTCACCCGTCAAGGAATCTGGAAAAATCTCAATAAGTATGTGGCCTTGGCTGGTATTAAACAAACCGTCTCACCTCATATGTTGCGTCATTCTTTCGCAACTCATCTGCTGGAAAATGGTGCTGATTTGCGTATGGTTCAGGAACTACTGGGCCATGCGGATATTTCAACGACACAGATTTATACCCATATCAGTACCCAACGTTTGCAGGAAGTCTATCGTAAGTACTTCCCGCGCGCGTAACTTGTCATCCTCCGGCTGGAGAGGTGGCCTAATAATTAAAACGGTCACTTACTGACCGTCTAGGGAAAGAGGAAAAAGTATGAAATTCAAACGTATTCATTTAATCGTCTTAGATTCTGTTGGGATTGGTGAAGCTCCAGATGCTGCAGACTTCAACGATTTAGGGAGCCATACTCTAGGCCATATTGCTGAAGTTGCAGGGCTAAAGGTCCCTCATATGGTAGAGCTAGGTTTGGCGAATATTGAGCACCTAGCTGGCTTGACACCTGTGGCATCCTCCAAGGGTTACTGGACTAAGTTAGAAGAAGTTTCAGCTGGTAAGGACACTATGACCGGTCACTGGGAAATCATGGGTCTTAAAATTGAAACACCATTCCGCGTCTTCCCTGATGGTTTTCCTGATGAACTAATCGAGCGTATTGAAGCCTTTTCTGGTCGTAAGGTGGTCTGCAATGCCCCGGCTTCTGGTACTGAAGTGCTTGACCAATATGGGGAACATCAAATGAAGACAGGGGACCTAATTGTTTATACCTCTGCAGACTCTGTCTTGCAAATTGCCGCCCATGAAGACATTATTCCATTAGAAGAACTTTATCGCATTTGTGAGTATGCTCGTGAGATTACCTTAGAAGATCCTTACATGTTGGGACGCATTATTGCGCGCCCATACATTGGGACTCCTGGCAACTGGACTCGTACTGCCAACCGTCATGACTATGCTTTAAGTCCTTTTGCGGATACAACGCTGGACTTCCTGAAGGCAGGCGGATATGATGTGATTTCCATCGGGAAAATCAACGACATCTTCAATACTAAGGGGATTACGGATGCCGTTCGGACCAAGTCTAACATGGACGGGGTGGATCAACTACTTAAGATTATGGACCGTGACTTTACCGGTTTGTCCTTCACTAACTTAGTGGACTTCGATGCCATTTATGGTCACCGTCGAAACACAGAAGGCTATGCTCAAGCCTTAGAAGATTTCGACAACCGTTTGCCAGAAATCTATAGCAAGTTACGCCAAGATGATTTACTCTTGATTACTGCCGACCACGGTAACGATCCAACCTATAGTGGTACCGACCATACACGTGAATATGTGCCAATTCTGGCCTACAGCCCATCCTTCTCGCAAGCAGGTGAGCTTAAGGCGCGTTACTTTAGTGATATCGCGGCCACCATTTCCGATAACTTTGGCGTTGCTAAAACTGAGCAAGGCACGTCATTCTTAAGTCAATTAAACTAAGTCAAATTCAGCAAGGAGGAAAATAATTTGTTTATAGAAACTATTCAATACTTAAAAGACCAGGGTTTGACTCAGCCACAAGTAGGTTTAATCCTAGGTAGTGGCCTTGGCGAGCTTGCTGAAGATGTGGAAAATGCTATCCGCATTCCTTACGAAAATATCCCTAATTTTCCAGTCTCAACAGTTGCTGGCCACGCTGGGCAATTAGTTTATGGGGACTTAGCTGGTAAAAAAGTCTTGATTTTACAAGGGCGTTTCCATTATTATGAAGGTTATGATTTGAATACTGTGACTTACCCAGTTCGTATCTTCAAGGAACTTGGGGTAGAAACAGTGATTGTAACCAATGCAGCAGGTGGGATCAACACTTCTTTCCAACCTGGTGACTTAATGATTATCACGGACCACATTAACCTAGCGGGTAACAACCCACTGATTGGGGCTAACTTAGATGCTCATGGCCCACGTTTTGTGGACTTAACGGAGACTTATAGCTTGCGTGGCCAAGCCATCTTACGTCAAGCCGCTGCTCAAGATGGACTTCATCTCCAACAAGGGGTTTACACTTGGGTAACAGGTCCATCTTATGAGACGCCTGCAGAAATTCGCTACATGCGGACCATTGGTGGCGATGCTGTTGGGATGTCAACTGTGCCAGAAGCTATTGTGGCCAAACATTGTGGCATGGAAGTCTTAGGGATTTCTTGTATTACCAACTTAGCAAGTGGCATGCAGTCTAGCCTCAACCACGAGGAAGTAATGGAAATCTCTGCTAAGGTAAAACCACGCTTCAAGAACTTAATTAAAAATACCCTAGCTTTACTTTAAGCGACTTGCCAGATTGCTAGGGAAGAAAGGAGTACGCCGTGCTCATTCAATCTAAAAATAAAAATGAAAAGATTATTCTCGGCTTACTGTCCTATACTTTAGAAGAAGGGCAGCACCAAACCGACCTCTTGCAGTCGATTTTGGAAACCTACCGGCAATCTGATAGCAAGGAAATCTATCTCTATCGAGAGCAAGACCAAGATAATTTCATTGGCTTGGTGGGGGTTGAAACCTTTCAATCGCCTGGCAACGAGTCAGAACATCCAGAGTCAGTCGTTATTGACCGTATTGCCCTCTTACCATCATTCCGCAATGAGTCTGTAGGCTATCAGATTTTCTGTGAACTTAAGGAACGCTATCCTAATAGCGCCTTCTTAGGGTCTCGTCTGACCTCAGAACTTCTTGTTAAATGGAGCAGTCGTTATGCCCAAGAACACCAAGAATCTTAAAGGTCATCAGGGGCAAGATAGCTCCGTGACCAAGGACAAGCAGCAGCTCAAGCTCCAATTGGCCTCTTTTCAGGGGCCCTTTGACTTGTTATTGCACTTAATTAAACAGATGAAAGTGGATATTAATGATATCCCTATGGCTGAAATTACCAGTCAGTACTTGGCTTATCTTCACTCCATGCAAGAGTTAGAGTTAGACCAAGCCGGCGATTACTTAGTGATGGCTGCCACGCTCTTGGAAATTAAGAGTCGTCTGCTCCTACCTATCGAGCCGGATGCTGAATTGGATGGCGACTATGAGCCTGGTGACCCACGTCAAGTGTTGGTGCAACAACTGCTCTTGTATCAACAATTCCAAGATGTATCCCCCTTGCTAGAGATGCGTCAAGAGGCTCGGGCAGCGCTCTTCTCTAAACAAGCTGATGACTTGTCGGACTACCAGGAGCAGATTCCGCTTCAAGAAGGTGAGATTAGCCTGGATCAACTGGTGGCGCGTATGCAAGATGTCTTGGCCCGCCAACTAGCTCGTCAGCCCTTGGAACGCCAAATTCATCATGATCCTTTGACAGTGGAGCAGAAGATGGATGATATTTTAGCGCGCTTGGGACGACTAGAGCGGCAAGAACGCTTGTCTTTTGAACAGTTGATTGACAAGGCCAGTCGCCCGGAGATTATCACGACCTTTATGGCGCTTCTGGAGCTAGTCCGTAAGCAGTTCATTGTTTTCTACCAGGCCGAAGCCTTGGCACCAATTGAAATTGAAAAAATAGACGGAGTCGAATAGATGGAATTAATTACCCGCCTGCATGGCATTATCTTTGTAACAGGAATTGAAGGAGTCAGTCGTAAAGATTTGGCGGCTAGCCTTCAGGTGCCCTTAAATCAAGTGACAGAGGCCTTGCAACAACTGCAATTGAATTTACAGGAAGACCCACTGTCACCTGTAGAATTGGTTAACTACAATGACCAATACCGTCTGGTGACTAAGTCTGAGCTGGCGTCTGATGTGGAGGCCTATGCTCACTCGCCCTTTACCCAGAAGCTCAGTCGTGCTGCCGTTGAGACGCTAGCTATTGTAGCTTATCGCCAGCCTATTACCCGTATGGGGATTGATGAGATTCGTGGCGTGTCCAGTATTACCATGTTACAGAAGTTACTTGCCCGCGACTTGATTCGTGAGATTGGTCGACTAGAAGCGCCAGGACGCCCAGTCCTCTATGGGGTGACGGACTACTTCATGGATTACTTCGGTCTCAAGTCTTTAGAAGATTTACCAAATATTGAGCCACTTAACCTCAATGATGAGGTCACTTCGGATGAATTATTTAATACTAAGCAATGGCAGATTAGTCTAGATGACGAGGCGTCTTATCAGGATGAGCCATTTCTTGATTCCGATTTAGAAGAAGGGGAGGAGGATTAGATGGATCGTTTGCAGAAAGTAATGGCCCATGCAGGTATTGCTAGTCGTCGTAAATGCGAAAGTTTGATTACAGAAGGCCGGGTCAGCGTTAATGGCCAGACAGTTCGTGCATTAGGGACTCAGGTATCCAGTAAGGATCTTATAGAAGTAGATGGCGTTCCAATCTATCGGGAAGAACCTCGCTACATTCTGATTAATAAGCCAAGACATGTCATAAGTGCTGTATCCGATGACAAGAACCGTCAAGTCATCCTAGACTACATTCAAGGCATTGAAGAGCGAATTTATCCAGTCGGACGTTTGGACTATGATACGACTGGGCTTCTGCTCTTGACCAACGATGGGGCTTTTGCTAATCAACTCATGCATCCGCGCCATCAAATTGATAAGGTCTATGTGGCCAAAGTCAAAGGGATTCCATCTGAAAAGTCACTTGCTCGACTTGAAGCCGGTATTGTGTTAGATGGTAAGAAAACAGCCAAAGCCAAGGCTCAGCTCTTAAGCCAGAATCTGGATAACCAGACGGCAATTGTAGAATTGACCATTCGTGAGGGGTGGAATCACCAAGTTAAGCGTATGTTTGAAGCGGTGGGGCACCCAGTCAACAAACTCAAGCGGGAACGCTATGCTTTTCTGACTCTAGGCAAGCTCTTGCCAGGAGAATGGCGAGAGTTAACAGCTCATGAAGTCAATAAGCTTAAGCAAATGAGTCAGAGCGAGGGACAAGCCGGGCAAGAAGCAAGGACAGCTAAACCTAAGCGTATAATGGGACGTCCAACTGGTCAAAAGCCGTCTCGTAAATCGCCTGCATCTAGCTCAGGCCGTAAGGCAAGAAAAGGGCAGTCCAAGTCCATGCCTGCCAGAAATTTTAAATAAGAAGATGCCCGGCTAGTCAAGTCGGGCATCTTGTGCTATAATGAAGGTATCAATCGAATAATACAATTAGTCTTCAGGGCAGGGTGAAATTCCCGACCGGTGGTAAAGTCCACGAGCCTAGTACTTTAGGGTCTAGGTTGAACTGGTGAAATTCCAGTACCGACAGTAAAGTCTGGATGGGAGAAGTAAGCTAATTAACAGATAGATTCACAGGGTTTATTTGTCTTTGCTGCGTTTACTTTCCCAAGTAAGCGTATTTTTTTGGCTTCTAGAAGACGGATAAAAGGAGGAATATCTATGAAAAACATGCGATTGACACGTCAAGTATTACTGGCTATTTTAGGGGCCTGGGCAGTGGTTTTCCGACTGCTCGATTTTCCCTTGTTGCCATCGGCACCTTTTCTTAAGTTCGACTTTAGTGATGTCCCGGTCTTCATTGGGCTTTTAATCAATGGTCCGATTGGGGCTGCAGTGGTAGCCTTTATCCGGGATTTTATTGAATATCTGCGTAAAGGTGGAGAAGCAGGCATCCCACTAGGTGTCAGCATGAGTTTCATTGGCACCATGACCATGATGTTGATTCTGAATTTTTATCTACGTCACAAGAAGGGCACTTGGCAACTTGAACAGATTGTGCTCACATGCATCAGCTTGGCCTTTAGCTTGACTTTGGTCATGAGCTTGCTCAATTATTTCATTGCACTACCTATCTATGTAGAGGTCATGCATTGGCCAATCAAAAATATGATGGGGATGGTCCTAGTTGCCATTGTGCCGTTTAACTTACTTAAGGCAGTTATCTTAGGAATTATCATAGCCTTGGTTAACAACCAATTTAAGGCTTATCTGATTAAGAGAGGTCTCCTGCTAGCTAGCTACCAATAAGCAATAGAAAGGCCGGGATTAATCCCGGCCGTTTTTTTGTTTTATAGCTACTGAGATGGGGAAGGGGTATAGTCAACTTCTTCAATAGCGCGAGTCGGACAATCGAAGATAGCAGAACGCGCTAAAACCTGTGCTTGCTCAGTGGCATCTTCTTGCACAAAGGCAATTCCATCGTCTTCACAATCAAAGACTTGTGGAAAATTGAGATAACACTTACCGCAAGCAATGCATTTTTCCGATTGAACAATTAACTTAGACATACAATTAGACATACAAAAACCTCCTTTTATGTTACGGAAATGTTACAGAGCCTTATCAAATTCATATAAAAGCGTTTACTTCCACCGTATTTTTAGCACAGGTCGCTTAGAATATGGTACTATAAACTAGTAAATACTAATATGTGCAACATGTGCCCTTTATGGATCTAGTCACATTGTATCATATTTTAGGAGGAATTTTGATGTCTGAAGAACAAAAATCAAATTTCGATCAAGAAAATTTGAATGAATCATCAAATCAATCATCGGAAACGTCAGGCAAGTTTAGAATGCCATGGAACAACAAATTTGGCGAAGACGAAAACTTAAAAAATCGACAATACTCTCGGACGGCTCGTAACCAGCCAGAGCGTGAGGCAACTACCTTGTCCAAGGTCTTACTCTTTATGGTTATCTGCGTATGTATCGTACCATTTATTCTCTTCTTCTGGGTCAATGCGTCACGTCCACAGAATCCATCACCACGGACGGCTTCACAAGTGTCTATCTCTCGGGCTGAAAGTTCAAGTGCAAGCTCTAGCAGCGCTAGCGAATCTAGCTCAGCTGTAGCCTCAGCTTCAAGTCTTGAATCCAAAGCAAGTGAATCTGGTCAAGGCTTGAATAACCAGCAAGGTGAACACCCTAACCAAAACCAACAAGGTCAACAACAAGGCCAAAACCAGCAAGGTCAACAACAGGGTCAAAACCAACAAGGCCAGCAGCAGCAAAACCAAGGTGGTACGACTTATGTGGTACAAGCAGGGGATTCCTGGTACCGGATTGCAGCCAATAATGGGGTTTCTCTGGATGCCTTGTTAGCCGCTAATGGTGCGACGGTTGAAACAACCATCTTACCTGGTCAAACCATTGTTATTCCATAAAAAATTGAGAATTCCCTAGTTTTAGGGTAGAATAGAGCTTAGGAAACTAAGCTCTATTTTTTTGTAGAGAGATAGAAGAGGATGAAGCATAGATGACACATTTGACAATCGCAATTGACGGGCCTGCTTCCTCAGGCAAGAGTACGGTCGCTAAGTTATTGGCTGGCCAATTAGGCATTACCTACATTGATACAGGAGCTATGTATCGTGCAGTTACCTTAGCGGCGCAGCGCCAAGGAGTGAGTGTAGAGGATCAGGCGGCCTTAGAGAACCTATTAGCCCAACTTGATTTGTCCTTCCGTCGCCAAGATGGAGTACAACACGTTTATTTGGGAGAGGAAGATGTCTCATCTGCTATTCGTAGTGTTGCGGTGACACAAGCGGTCTCTGAAGTATCGGCTCAGCCCCAAGTTCGTGAGGCTTTGGTTGCCATGCAACAAGCCATGGCAGCCAAAGAATCCGTGGTAATGGATGGCCGCGATATCGGGACGGTGGTTTTACCTAATGCCAGCATTAAGTTTTTCTTCGTCGCTGATGTGGCCGTTCGAGCTGCGCGTCGTTATAAGGAAAACTTAGAGCGGGGCATGACCGATCAGACCTTGGCTGAAATTGAAGCGGATATTGAAGCGCGTGATCTCTATGATAGTACTCGTGAACACAGTCCGCTTAAACAGGCAGACGATGCCATCTTAGTTGATACCAGCCATGAGACTTTGGATTCACTTTTGACCAAACTGACGGAGATGATTCAAAAGCGAATGTAAGGCCTTAAAAGCCAAGCAAAATTCGACTATAAAAGAATAAATTGCAATTATGACTAGACTAATCGGTTAGAATTTGATAAAATAGATGCTAAGTAGGTTCACAAATCGTAAAAATTTTCTGAACAACGCTTGAGTATTGCCTTAGGAGGAACTGGTAGATGACAGAAACTGTAGAAAACCAACAATTACAAACAATGGAGGATGCTTTGGATAGCGTCTTAGACATCAAACCTGGTGATGTCGTAAAAGGGGACGTCTTGGCTTTTGAAGATAACCAAGTACGTGTCTCAATTAAAGAAAGTGGCGGTTTAGAAGGTGTAATTCCACGTCGTGAACTTTCAGCAAAACCATTCAACGAATTAACTGAAGTAGTAAACATCGGTGACGAAGTTGAAGTAGTGGTTTTAAAACCAATCCGTGATAAAGAAAACGGGAACTTCTTACTCTCAAGAAAACGTCTTGAGTCTAAGAAAGTATGGGCAGAGCTCAAAGAAAAATTCGATAACAAAGAAATCATCACAGCACCTGTTAAAGAGGCTGTTAAAGGTGGTTTAGTAGTAGATTTAGGCTTACGTGCTTTCGTGCCAGCTTCTATGGTTGATTCTTTCTACGTAGAAGATCTCAAAGTATACGTTGGTCAAACCTTAGACTTTGTCATCGTTGAACTTGATGAAAAAGAAAACCGTTTAATCCTCTCTCACAAAGAAATCGCTGAACGCGAACGTGCAGAGAAACGCGCAGCTGCTTTAGCTAACTTGGTAGAAGGTTCTATCGTTGAAGGGACAGTTGCTCGCCTAACTAACTTCGGTGCTTTCGTTAACTTGGGTGATGTAGATGGTTTGGTTCACTTGAGCCGCATCTCTCACTCTCACATCCGCAAACCAGGCGATGTCTTGAACGTAGGCGACAAAGTAAATGTTAAAGTACTTTCAGTTAACCCAGAAGACGGCCGTGTATCCCTCTCTATCAAGGATACTTTAGAAGGCCCATGGGATAACATCCAAGAAAAAGCTGCTGAAGGGACTGTCCTAAAAGGGACTGTTAAACGCTTGACTGACTTTGGTGCTTTCGTAGAAGTTTTACCTGGCGTAGAAGGTTTGGTTCACATTTCTCAAATCTCTCATGAGCACATTGCAACTCCAGGTGAGAAATTACAAGAAGGTCAAGAAGTTGACGTGAAAGTATTGAGCGTTAACCCAGAAGACCAACGTTTATCATTGTCTATCAAGGCTTTGTTGGAACGTCCAGCACGCCCTGAAGGCGAAGTAAGCGACAAGCCAAAACGCGAATCAAAACCACGTAAACCTAGAGCTAAAGCTGAACCAGCTCCTACAATCGTAGCAGAAGCTGAAGGTTTCACTTTAGGTGATGTGTTAGCTGGTGCTTTCGGCGACCTTAACACCGAAGAATAAGCCACTGTAACCACGAAAGACTGGCCTGAGTGTCAGTCTTTTTCGTGTCATAAACCATAAATGAAGGAGGAGACCTTATGTCCATGCCAACCGTGGCCCTCGTAGGCCGCCCAAATGTGGGGAAGTCCACAATATTTAACCGATTGGTGGGGGAGAGACTCTCCATTGTCGAAGATTATCCAGGGGTGACGCGTGACCGTATCTATGCGACGGGTAAATGGTTAGGCCGTGAATTCCGTGTCATTGATACCGGTGGGATTGATATGATTGATGAGCCCCTTATGGATCAAGTGCGCTACCAAGCTGATATTGCCATGGAAGAGGCAGATGTCATTGTTTTCTTGACTAGCATGCAAGAAGGTTTGACGGATGCAGATGAGGCCATCGCCCATCGCTTGCACCGAACTAATAAGCCAGTTGTACTGGCTGTTAATAAGGCAGATAACCCAGAAATGCGCCAAATGGTCTATGATTTTTATGCCTTGGGGCATGGCGATCCCTATCCTATTTCCGGTTCCCATGGGACGGGTTTAGGGGATCTCTTGGATGCAGTTGTGAGTCATTTTCCAACAGACTTGTCTGAAGCTGAGGAAGAAGATGTCATCAAGTTCTGCTTTATTGGTCGTCCTAATGTCGGTAAGTCCAGTTTAGTTAACGCCATTCTTAAGGAAGAGCGGGTCATCGTCTCCAATATTGAAGGGACCACGCGTGAAGCAGTCGATACCCATTTCACAGATGAAGAGGGGACGCGCTATACCATGATTGACACTGCTGGTATTCGTAAGCGAGGCAAGGTATACGAAAACACTGAAAAGTATTCAGTGCTGCGGGCCATGTCCGCCATTGAACGTTCCGATATTGTCTGCTTGGTTTTAGATGCTGAGACTGGGATTCGAGAACAAGATAAGAAGGTGGCTGGATATGCCTATGAGGCAGGTAAGGGTATGGTCATTCTGGTCAATAAATGGGATGCAGTAGACAAGAGTGATAAACTCTTTGAGACCTTTACCAAGGAGATTCGTGCGCATTTCCAATACTTGACTTTTGCGCCAATTCTCTTCGTTAGTGCCCATACAGGTCAACGTCTCAATAAGTTACCTGAACTTTTGAAGACTATCTACGATAACCGTCATCGTCGCATTCAATCTTCAGTCTTGAACGATGTCTTAATGGATGCAGTCGCCATGAACCCAACCCCAACAGATAAAGGCCGTCGCCTCAAGATTTACTACTTAACTCAAGTGGCTGTCAACCCACCAACCTTCGTGGCTTTTGTTAATGATGTTGAGCTCATGCACTTCTCTTATGAGCGTTTCTTAGAGAACCAATTGCGTCAATCATTTTATTTTGAGGGAACCCCGATTAAATTGATTACGAGAGCGCGACAATAAGGCGAAAAGTGGTAAAAAATCAAATTTTAAAGGGCGAATCTATTGTATTAAAGCCTATTATGTGGTAATCTATACAAGAAATAGCAATCTGCTATGGAAAAACGCGTAACCACGCATACTTTAGGAGGAGTTTTATTATGGCAAACAAAGCTGAATTAGTAGAAAAAGTAGCAGCTAAAACTAACTTAACTAAGAAAGATGTAACAGCAACTGTTGAAGCGTTGTTCGAAACCATCCAAGAAACTTTATCAAAAGGTGAAAAAGTTCAAGTAATCGGCTTCGGTACTTTCGAAGTACGTGAACGTGCAGCTCGTAAAGGCCGCAACCCACAAACTGGTAAAGAAATCAAAATCGCTGCAAGCAAGGTTCCAGGTTTCAAAGCTGGTAAAGCCTTGAAAGACGCTGTTAAATAATAACAGTCATTAATTAGTAAGTAACAGAGGTTGAAACTTAGCTTTCAGCCTCTTTTTTTATCTTTAGGGCAAGCTAGTAGATAGAAAAGGACCCAGGTCTTAACCTAGGTCCTTAATTGTTTTATTCTATAAAAGTTCCATGACATCAACCATATCTTTAAAATGCTCGGTCTGGTTATAGGCGATGAGCTGGAATTGGCCATGCAGGTACTTAACGGTTGTCACCGAGGCGTTGGCTAGAGGGTCGCCCAACTCGAAATCCGCTACTAGACCATGGATGAGGTTCTGAATAGTCAGGCCATGACAGACTACCAATATTTTGTGGTCACTGCCAGCATGGCGATTTAAGAGCTCTAAGAGACCTGTTTCAACACGATGCCAGAATTCTGGGTAATTCTCAGCCATACCGGTAGGATCAGAAGCCTTCATTTTATTCATAGTCGCTTCTACTTGGATGCCAGCATCCCGTGGGAGGCCCAGTTCTTTGTTAGTTTCAGCAATCATATCCCGCCAGACGGATTGAGCTTCTAGCCCCTCGTAATAACCGAAGAAGACTTCGCGAAATTCCGGCATAGGGGTGATAGTTAAATCTTGGCTGTGGTGGTTTTCTTCCAAGAGAATTTGAGCAGTTTTGATGGTTCGCCCTAAATCACTCGTGTAGACAGCATCGAATTTGACGTCGGCAAGGCCACGGCCAGATTGATGGACAACTTCTAGGCCTTCTGGGGTAAGGGGAGCATCAGCCCAACCTTGGAATCGACCCAAGCGATTGAGATAAGTTTCGCCATGTCTGACGAAGTAGAAAGTAATGCCTTTAGTCATTGGATAGCCTCCTTGTCTTATACAGTCTCATTATATCATTCTACGTTCCGACTGTCATCTGAGGTTATGTTTTTTACTTATAACCAACTATAGGAATAAAATCAGCTAAAAGAATTGGCCAGTAAGTGCATTTTGCGCCAAAATGTGGTAACCTTAATATTATCTATTCTACTTTGCAAAATGCAGAGAACGATTCAACTATAAACAACAAGGGAATGATTATTAATGAGAACAGTGAGACGCCTGAATAACCATTCAGAGTCGCGCATTGATTATGGCATTATCCTGAATGTCATGATTTTAGCCATAATTGGTTTAGCCAGCCTTTATGCGACCACAGTCATGATTGAGAACAAATCTATTTTGCCGACACTCTACCATGCCCTCTGGTACTGTATTGGGGCTATTGCGATTATAGTGGCTATTCAATTTGATAGCGAACAATATTGGAAATTGTCTACCATCTTTTATGGAGTGGGGTTAGTCCTCTTGATTGCCGTCCTCTTCTTCCACGACCGAGGTTTGGCGGCTGATACAGGGGCACGTTCTTGGTTCCGTTTAGGACCGATTAGTTTCCAACCCTCGGAAATTTTTAAGATTGCCTATATTGTCTTTATGGCTCGGATTATTACGGAACATAATAATGAATACACCAACCGTAGTCTCAAAACCGACTGGCTACTGCTAGGGAAAATCATGCTATTTGCTGCTCCAGCACTCTTCTTGATTCAACGTCAAAACGACTTGGGGACCAACTTGGTATTGCTATCCATTACTGCGGGGATGGTCTTGATGTCAGGCATTTCTTGGAAGATTCTATTACCAATTACCTTATTCGTCACTATCGTTGGTGGGGTGCTCATTTACTTGGCTGCTTTCCAACGTGACTTCTTGCTAAGTACTGGATTAGTTCGACCATACCAAATTGCCCGGATTGACTCTTGGTTCCGACCTTTCGATGATACGCGTGGTGATGCCTACCAGTTAGCTCAATCTATTAAAGCCATTGGGTCAGGGCAATTATCTGGTAAGGGCTTTGGGGTCTCTCAAGTACCTGTTCCAGTCCGCGAGTCTGACTTTATCTTTACGACTATCGGTGAGAACTTTGGTTTTATTGGGGCAGGGGTCTTACTCTTTGTCTACTTCATGTTAATTTACCAAATGGTGCAAACTTGCTTTGAGACCAAGAATGAATTTTACACCTATATAGCGACAGGTGTTATTACCATGATTATGTTCCATATTTTGGAAAACATTGGGATGAACATTGGGCTCTTGCCTATTACTGGGATTCCGCTACCTTTCGTTTCGCAAGGGGGTTCTGCTCTCTTGGGGAATATGATAGGGATTGGCTTGATACTGTCCATGCGTTATCACCATCGCTCCTACATGTTCTCTAGCCAGAACGACTCGGAATTTTAATCGTTGAAGAAAGGATTAAGTATTATGAAACGTTATGGCAATCAACTTTGGGTCCAAGTAGTTGGACCTGACCGTTACCGTATCGGCATGACAGACCAGCTCCAATGTGATGCAGGCGATATCTCCTACGCCAATATTGCCCCACTTGGAGCATTAGATGTCGATGATACCCTAGTTAATTTAGAAGCTTCTAAGGCGGCCATTGAAGTCGCTAGCCCTCTTAAAGGCCAAGTAGTAGCGCGAAATGAGGCGGCTGAAGCAAATCCTAGCCTCTTGGATTCTAAGGATCCGGCTGACCACTGGTTAATTGAATTAAGTCAAGTGGATTTTCAGGCTTTTGAGGCACTCGCTGAAGAGGAATAACCCCACTCACTAGCTCTCTAGCTAGATATAGAAAGAAGGAATGACCATGCGGCCAGTAATCGGTGTGACGGGCAACATTATGCAAGCCCCTGAAGATAAATTCAAATCTTTTAAGGTAAACTACTCCCCTTGGGGATATACGGAAGCAGTACGCTTGGCCGGTGGGACACCGGTCATCCTACCTATGACGGAGCCGACTTGTGCTGCCCACTACGTGAGCCTCATTGATGGTCTGGTTTTGACTGGCGGGGAGGATATCTCACCTTATCTCTATAATGAAGAGCCACATGTCAATATTGAAGCTACTTCGCCAACGCGGGATGCAGTCGAAACGGCTCTTATTAAGGAGGCCTTGGCTCAGGGTAAGCCTATTTTAGCTATTTGCCGAGGCATGCAACTGGTCAACGTTGTTCTGGGTGGTAATCTCTATCAGGATCTAGCAGGCCAGGCTAATGTGACCATTCAGCACGTCCAAAAATCACGTCCAAGCATGGCAACCCATTCCATCAAGGTAAAAGCCGGTAGCTACCTGTCTCAATTAGTGGCCGATGGTTGCCTCATTAACTCCATTCACCACCAAGCCATTCGAGAATTAGGAGAGGGCTTAATCGTGTCAGCCCGCAGTAAGGATGGGGTTATCGAAGCGATTGAAAGCCAAGAAGGTTCCCTCATTCTAGGGGTTCAATGGCATCCAGAGCGCTTGACCAAACACGATGAATGCAGTATGGCGATTTTCCAAGATTTAATCGAGCGCTCGCTTGAGGCCAAGCAGGCTCGTTAGATCTTAAGGTAAGTAAGAAGTAAATAGAAAGGAGGGGACAGGCATGACCTTTCAAGCTTGCATTAGCCAAATTCGCAAGGGCCAATTGGGGGCTAATTACTTTCTAGCTGGTACCGAGCGCTATTTGCGGCAACAGTTGCAGGATGCCCTGATTGATCAAGTAGATCAGGCAGGTAGCTTTGAAGTTAGTCGCTTCGACTTGAATGATACGGAATTAGCCACCATTCTGGACGAGGCAGATGCCTTCTCTTTCTTTGCTGATAAGCGTGTTGTCCTGATTGATAATGCCCAGGTCCTGGTCTCAAACTCTAAGGTTAAGGTCGATGACCATGACCAGAAGCGACTCCTGGCCTACTTGGCAGATCCTAATCCTGGCAGTTTGCTGATTTGGCTCTGTGACAGCAACCAAGTAGATAAACGTAAGAAGCTGACCAAGGCTTTTCAGACGCAAGCCAAATGGGTCGATGTGGCGCCTTTAGACGCTAAGGAAATGGGAGCCTACCTTCAGTCCTATCTGGCAGACAGCACGCTCCAGATTAGCCGTGAGGGGCTAGAAGAGTTACGTATGAGGGTCAATGATGATTTGACCTTGGCTATGGCGGAGCTCCACAAATTGGCCCAATATAGCAACCAAGGCAAGCCTATCACCCTAGAAGTTATCAAAGACTTGGTACCGAGAAGCCTTGAAACGGATGTTTTTAGTTTGTCGCAGGCGGTCTTGAAGCGGAAGTTGAGTCAGGCGGTCCAAATCTACCAAGATCTACTCCTAGCCAAACACGAGCCCGTGGCCTTGCACGCGCTCCTAGTCAGTCAGTTTCGTTTGTTAATTCAGGTCAAATTGCTTGGACACCAGGGCTATCAGCAAGCTGAGATAGCGCAACAATTGAGCGTCCATCCCTATCGCGTTAAATTAGCCCTAGAGACGGTCAGACGCTTAGATTTAAGACAGCTCTATGATTTTTACGATGCCCTTGCAGAGGCTGATTTTCAGCTCAAACAAGGCATTGGTGTTAAGGAGATACAATTTGACTTGCTAGTGAGTCGTTATATTACAGGAAGTCCCTAATTACTGGAGCAGATAGCTGTTCCAGTAATTTTTATGTTGCAAGGGCAAAAAAATAAGCTACCCTCAAGGTAGCCTACTTTCTTAGTTAGCTTTAAGTAAACGAGCCAAACGTGACTTGTCACGAGCTGCTTTGTTTTTGTGGATTAAACCTTTAGTTGCTGCGCTGTCGATTTCTTTAGCAGCTAGACGGAATAATTCCTCAACGTTTGCTTCGCCAGCTTCTACTGCAGAACGGAAACGTTTAACCGCAGTACGCATTGCAGAAACGTGTGCACGGTTGCTTTCAGTCTTAGTAGCTGTTTGACGGATACGTTTTTTTGCTGATGGGTTGTTAGCCATTTGAGTCACCTCTTTCATTGCGATTTGTCTATAGTCCAAAGGACTAAGTCAACAAGCCTTATTATACATGAAAACCCGGTCAGTATGCAATAAAAAGATGGAAAATAATTCAAATTCGTCTAGCTTAGTCTCTAAGTCCTTGGACTAGACAGGGACTAAGCTTTTTGTTATGATGAGAAAAGAAGCGAAAATTTGTTCGCGCATTGATTGACTAGATAGAAGGAGGAGAGGGCATGGATTTTCAATTAGTCGCCCCCTATAGCCCCAGTGGGGATCAGCCTCAAGCGATTGAAGCTCTGGTCCAAGGGGTCAATGATGGCGTTAAGGAGCAGGTCTTGTTAGGGGCAACGGGGACCGGTAAGACCTTCACCATTGCTAATGTTATTAAGCAAACGGGCAGACCGACCTTGGTTTTGGCTCATAATAAGACCCTAGCTGGGCAACTTTATAGTGAGCTCCTAGAATTTTTCCCAAACAATGCGGTCGAGTACTTTGTCTCCTACTATGACTACTATCAGCCTGAAGCCTATGTGCCATCGTCTGATACTTATATTGAAAAAGACGCCAGCATTAACGATGAAATTGACAAACTCCGCCATTCGGCTTCTTCAGCCTTAATTGAACGCCGAGACGTCATTGTGGTGGCCTCTGTTTCCTGTATTTACGGCTTGGTTGACCCTGAGAACTATCGCAATCATGTCTTGTCTTTGCGAGAAGGCATGGAAATTCCTCGTAATGTTCTGCTAGCGCGTTTGGTTGAAATGCAATTTGTCAGAAATGACATTGACTTTCAACGGGGGACCTTCCGAGTAAGAGGCGATGTAGTGGAAATCTTTATGGCTTCGCGCGACAAGGAAGTGGTCCGAGTGGAATTCTTTGGGGATGAGATAGAACGTATCCGCGTTGTTGATTTCCTAACCGGCGAAATTAAGTATGATGTAGACCATTATCCTATTTTCCCTGCGACTCACTTTGTGGCCAGCCAGGAACAGACAGCAGTGGCAGTCGAGTCCATTCGTCAAGAATTGGAAGAGCGCCTAGCCGAATTACGGGCAGACAATAAATTGCTAGAAGCTCAACGCCTAGAGCAAAGAACCACCTATGATTTGGAAATGATGCTTGAAATGGGCTACTGTAGTGGGATTGAGAACTACTCTCGCCATATTGATGGTCGGGCACCAGGTCAAGCACCTTATACACTCTTAGACTTCTTCCCAGATGACTTTCTGATTGTGGTGGATGAGTCTCATATCACCATGTCGCAAATCCGCGGTATGTATAATGGTGACCGGGGACGCAAGCAGCAGTTGATTGATTACGGCTTCCGTTTGCCAAGTGCGCTGGACAATCGACCTTTGCGACTGGAAGAGTTTGAAGAGCATGTTAACCAGATTATCTATGTTTCTGCGACGCCAGGACCTTATGAGCTAGAGCATACGGGTGGTGAGGTCATTCAACAAATCATCCGACCAACGGGCCTCTTGGACCCAGTGGTTGAAGTGCGGCCAATTGAAGGTCAGATTGATGACTTAGTTGCTGAAATTAAGGCTCGGACTGAGCGAGATGAGCGGGTTTTCATCACTACCCTAACCAAGAAAATGGCGGAAGATTTGACCGACTACCTCAAGGAGCTGGATATCAAGGTCAAGTACCTGCATAGTGATATTAAGACCCTGGAGAGAACGGAAATTATTCGCGACCTTCGTCTAGGTGTCTTTGATGTCTTAGTCGGGATTAACCTCTTACGGGAGGGCTTGGACGTGCCAGAGGTCACCCTAGTAGCTATTTTGGATGCAGACAAGGAAGGCTTCCTACGAAGCGAACGCTCCTTGGTACAAACCATCGGCCGAGCAGCTCGTAATGCTAATGGTCGCGTCATAATGTATGCGGATCAGATTACGGCCTCTATGCAGTATGCCATTGAAGAAACAGAGCGACGTCGTTCTATCCAAATGGCCTACAACCAAGAACATGGGATTGTTCCTCAAACTATCAAGAAGGAGATTCGCGATTTAATCCGGATTACCCACGATGTAGAAAACGAGGACAAGCAAGAGTCCCTCCTCAAGCAGTTCCGCAAGCTGTCTCGTCTACAAAGAGAAGAGCAATTGGAACGCTTAGAGATGGAAATGCGTCAGGCCGCCAAGGATCTCAATTTCGAAGCAGCCGCCGATCTGCGTGACATGATTATGGAACTTAAGGGCGCCTATAAATAAGCTTAAGGCAGGAATCGCTTCCTGCCTTTTGATCTATTTACAGGGCAGGTAGGTAAATTTACTGGCATCTTTTGATAAAATTCGGCAGATTTGAGTAAATCAGCCTTTCCATTCTTGCTTAAATCTCCTATAATAGAAGTGTCTATATATTTAAGCAAAGAATAAGGTGATGGTATGCAACAGGAGGTAAAATTACGAGGACTAGATGGGCTTAAAGGTCTATTTTTATTAGTTCTTATGGGCGTTGGGATTTTTCAAGGTGATTTATTGGCGGGCCAATTGGTTCCCCTTGGTCTCTTCACTGTCCTTGGTTATCAATGGGCCTATCGCTTAGAACGACAGCAGGACGTCCCCTTTTGGCGTCACTGGCAAGCCGTCTGGTCTGCTTGGCTGCCAGTTCTGTGGTTGACCTCTATCACCACGATTGGCCTCTTAGCGTTAGATTTTTCACTTTTAAATCAGCGTAAATTTGACTTGATTTTTGGTCCTCTCTTAATCGAAAATGTCAGACAGCTTTGGCTAGGTGGGGTGACTAGCTTAAGTCTTGATGCCTCAAGTGGTCTCAAGAGTTTATGGTATCTAGGCCATGGGGTACAAGTAGCGGGGCTAGTTGCACTTATTAGCTGGCTTCTAGGTCGTACTAGTCTAAGTCTGCTAGGTAAGGGCATGGTCTGGATGGTTGTTCAGGCTAGCCTATGGCTATTGGCTGGTTTTGCTGTTATGAATGGTAGCCCACTCGCTTATATTGAGCTAGCCTTTTATGCCTTGGCTTTTGTGGCTGGGGTTTCCATGGTTTACCTCGTGCCGGTTCTGCTCAATCAAATTTACCGTCTGTCTAGTAAGTATGTCTTATTAATGGGTCTAGGCCTAATCGGTAGCTTAATGCTTCTGGCCTTCTTCCTTAGCCAAACTTGGACAACAGCGCTCATGGGTCTGGTATGGACTGCAGCTGTGCCACTTTTTACCACTTGGCTTATCTTGTCCTACGTGGCTGGGACACCTGTCTTGCGTCGTATTCTTGAGTTTTCAGCTTGTGTAGCCTTGGGGCATCGTCTCATTCATTATTATGTGGCCTATGCCTTTGTAACTTTCTGGTTAGCAAATGGTCCCTTCTGGTTACAAGTGATTCTAGCAATCTTGCTTGGAGAAGTACTCTACTGGCTCTTGGTAAAGGGATTACCGCAGCTTTACTTCTTCAATGGTCGCTCTTGGATTAGCGATTATTATGCCCTCTATCAGGCCATGGCTGAAAAAAATCTCAAGACCTGGCAATTAGTCGGTGCCATTGTCATCTTCCTTTTACTCTTTGTTAGCATTTGTGTCCTAGGTTTACTAGTTCTGATTCAGTAAATCAGGTCTATAAATAAGAAACAGCAAGCCTTAATAGTTCAGGCTTGCTGTTTTTATTAGGCTTCCTAGCCAATGAAATCCTTCATTATGCTAGGGAGTTGTTCACTAATCTGATGGGGTAGGACCACCCACTGAGTCTGAGCCATTTCTTGTGCCAGGTAGGAGTGGAGGAAAACGGCACTACATAGGGCTAAATTAAAGTCATCTGGGAATTGAGCCAAAAAGGCAGCGACCATTCCAGCCAGGGTGTCGCCCATGCCGCCGGTTGCCATGGCAGGTGTGCCGACTGTCAATTGGTAGCAGGAACCATCCGTCAAATAGAGCTCTGTACCTGGTTTCTTAAGTACTAAGTTGAAGCCAAGTTGTTTTTGAGCGGCCAGATTGGCTTGAGGGGTCTGATCTTCAATGGCAAGGTCAGATAGGCGTTGCCATTCAGCCTGGTGGGGCGTGATAACTACAGGCACTCCACTAGGTAAGGGATGGGGATGACGAGCCAAAAGCGTTAAGGCATCGCCATCTAAGACTAACTTTTGTCCAGGTTTTAGCCAATCTAAAATTCGATGCAGACGTTGGCAGGAAAAAGCGTCCAGTCCCATGCCTGGACCAAGCAAAACTAGATCAGCTGCCTGAGTTAACGCCTTAAGCTGAGCTAGGTTAGACCAGTCACTGACCATGGCTTCAGGCAGACGAGCATGGAGGGCTGTGTGGTTGGCGACATCAGTGGCAACAGTCGTGAGGCCACTACCTGCGTAGACAGCCGCTTGGGCAGCTAGAATAATGGCGCCACCTAGATGAGCATTGCCACCTACTAAGAGCGTCCGGCCAAAAGTTCCCTTGTGGGATTGGCTAGGTCGCTTAGGTAAACGATGGGCTAGCCCACCGTAAGTTAAAGGCTGAAACATGACAGTCACTCCTTTGGACTTAGGTCTTATACACTTTTATTATAGCACTTCTAGTTCAAACTAGGCTAGTTTTGCCTAGCCACTGGTGGGAGAGAATGAGCCAATATTCTGCCTATAAGCTAATAAACTGACCTATATCTTGGGAGGAGTGCTTAAAAATCAACTAATATTCCTGATTTTGGGCATTTTTAACAGCCTAGTCATTGAATTTTTGTCCTATTTGTTACATAATAAAGAACATAGATAATCGTGAAAGGACGTGTTTATATGGCTGAAACCTGGTCTAAGGTGGTAGTCTCACTCGACACCCTGGATCCAGCGATGATTGACTTACTCAGTCATCTCCTCTTTGAAGCTGGTGCCATTGGGGTGGAAGTGGATTATGCCCAAGGTTATTTGGAGAATCACCCTAATTTATTTGGAGAATTAGCGGAACCACTGCCCAAAGAACGTCTGGAGCACGAGACAGAGCTAATCGCCTTCTTCGAAGAGATGCCAGATCTAGATAGCCTCAAGACCCAGTTGGAGAGCCAATATAGTAATCCGCTTCGCCTTGAAGCCAGCGAGATTGAAAATGAAAATTGGCAGGAAAATTGGAAGGTTAACTATAAGCCTGAGCGTATTAGTCGCTACCTAACCATTGTGCCGATTTGGGAGGACTACCAAGCCCAAGCAGGTGAACAAGTTATCTACTTGGATCCAGGTTTGGCCTTTGGGACAGGCAATCACCCAACTACTCAACTAGGGGTTCAGGCACTTGAAATGTACCTGCGTGGAGGCGAACGTGTCTTAGATGTCGGTACGGGGTCGGGGGTTTTAGCCTTTGTAGCGGCAGCCTTAGGTGCCAAAGAAGTGTGGGGCTACGACTTAGATCCTCAAGCTGTTGATAGCGCCCTGCAAAACTTGGTACACCAGCAGGAACGTCAAGATGATTTGGCCAAGGTATTCAAAGAAACGCCGATTCATTTCCAAGTTAAGGATTTGCTCAAAGGGGTAGACTGGCCAGTAGAGGTGATTGTAGCCAATATCTTGCCTCATATTCTGGTTAATATGTTAGAAGATGCCCATCGCTTACTAACTGAAGATGGTTACCTGATTCTGGGCGGAATTCTCAACGAAAAGGCTGATCAACTCTTAGAAGACTTAGAAGCACATGGTTTCCGCCTTGTTCAAAGGGTCCAACTAAAGGGCTGGACGGGTCTGGTAACCCAGAAGCAAGAGGATTAAATCATGCAACGTTATTTTATCGACCAAACGGGCTTACATGTTCAGGAATTGGTAACCTTAACGGCTGATGACAGTCGACATTTCCTAAGGGTCATGCGGTCTCAGCCTGGTGCTAAGGCTTGGCTAGTGGCCGGGGACGGGCAATGTTACTTGGCTCAATTAGAAGGGGAAGTGGACCGACTAGCCCAGTTCCGCCTCTTAGAGCTCCAAGAAGGAGCTAACCGAGTAGAGTTGCCTGTTGAGGTCACCGTTGCCTGTGGTTTGTCTAAAAATGATAAGTTAGATTACATTGTTCAAAAGGGAACCGAATGTGGCGCCAGTCATTTTCAACCCCTGTCCCTCAATCGAGATGTCGTCAAATGGGATAATAAGAAGGCTGGCCAACGCCTAGACCGCCTACAAAAAATTGCCAAAGAAGCGGCCGAGCAATGCCACCGCCTCCGCATTCCTCAAGTGGCGCAGCCCCTAAGCTTAGCTCAATTACTGGCTAAGTCAGCTGACTATGATGCTTGCTTAGTAGCCTACGAAGAAGATGCCAAACAAGGCGAGCATAGTCGCTTACGTCAAGCCTGCCAATCACTTAAGGGGCAAGCAGGCGCCAAGGTCTTGGTCGTTTTTGGGTCAGAAGGTGGCTTGACTCCTGAAGAAGTCTCTCAATTATGTCAAGCTGGCTTCCAGACGGTCGCTTTAGGGCCTCGTATTCTCCGAGCGGAGACGGCGCCAATTTATTTCTTATCTGCCTTATCCTATGCCCTAGAACTTGAACTATAAGGAAGGAGTCTATCTCATGGAATTAGCAAAATACATTGATCACACCGCGCTTAAGGCCGATGCTGGCCGTGCTGCCATTGAAACGCTCTGCCAAGAAGCCCGTGACTATGGCTTTATGTCAGTCTGTGTCAACCCTACTTGGGTGGCGACTGCTCATACTTTACTAGCAGGTTCAGACGTTAAAGTCTGCACGGTTATTGGCTTTCCTCTGGGGGCTAATACCTCAGCTGTCAAAGCCTTTGAGACCCGCACCGCTATCCAAGAGGGAGCGGATGAAGTCGACATGGTCATTAACATTGGTGCTGCAAAAGACGGCAATTGGGACCTAGTCAAAGCGGATATCCAAGCCGTAGTGGAGGCTGCTAATCATCAAGCCTTAGTTAAGGTTATTTTAGAAACATGCCTCCTGACCAAGGAGGAAATCGTTAAAGCCAGCCAAGCAGCTAAGGAAGCTGGGGCTGACTTCGTCAAGACCTCGACCGGCTTCTCAACCGGCGGTGCCACTGTCCAAGATATTAGCCTCATGCGGGAAACCGTAGGTCCTGACATGGGAGTTAAGGCCAGCGGCGGAGTTCAAAACCGAGAGGATGCCTTGGCTATGATTGAAGCGGGCGCTAGCCGAATTGGCGCCTCCAAGGGGATTGCGATTGTGACCGGCCAGGCTACAAGCAATGCACCAGGAAGCTATTAGTAATTGCAAGTAAGAAAGGAAGAGTAGGATGGCACAAGCACCAGATTTAACGGCCGCAGATGTCATGGCCCTCTGCGAAAGCTACATGAATGAAAAGCATGTGGCCTTCGTTAAAAAGGCGTTGGATTTCGCCACTGAAGCCCACAAGGAGCAATTTCGCTTATCGGGAGAAGCATACATCGTGCATCCTATTCAAGTTGCGGGAATTCTCGCCCAACTCAAGATGGATCCTGATACGGTTGCAACTGGCTTCCTCCATGATGTGGTGGAAGACACTGACTACACCCTAGAAGATATCGTCCGCGAATTTTCTGAGACGGTAGCCTTCTTGGTAGATGGCGTCACCAAGTTGGGGAAATTTAAGTTCCAGAGTAAGGAAGAAGCCTTAGCAGAAAACCATCGTAAGATGCTCTTGGCCATGGCCAAAGACATGCGGATTATCATGGTCAAACTAGCTGACCGCCTTCATAATATGCGGACCCTTAAATTCCAAAAGCCGTCCAAGCAAGTGGAAAAATCTCAAGAAGCCATTGAGATTTATGCACCGCTAGCTGACCGTTTAGGGATGAACCTGATTAAGTGGGAGCTAGAAGATATTGCTCTGCGTTATATCAATCCAGACGCCTACTATCAGATTGTCAACTTGATGAAGTCCAAGCGGGAAGAGCGCGAGACCTATATTCAAGAAGCCATTCTGGATATTAACGAGGCCATTGAAGAATTACATATCAAGGCCGATGTCTATGGGCGTCCAAAGCACATTTATTCTATTTACCGTAAGATGGTCAAGCAGAATAAGGATTTTGATGAAATCTATGACCTCTTAGCTATCCGGGCTCTGGTACCGACCATTAAGGACTGTTATGCTGTCCTAGGGGCGGTCCATACCAAGTGGAAACCAATGCCTGGCCGCTTCAAAGACTATATCGCTATGCCTAAGGCTAATCTCTATCAGTCCATTCATACGACGGTGATCGGTCCGCATGGCAAACCGGTTGAAATTCAGATTCGGACCTTCCAAATGAACGAAGTGGCGGAGTATGGGGTTGCAGCTCACTGGGCCTACAAGGAAGGTAAGACCCAGCAAGTCCGCGAAGATGAAGCCATTAAGAAGCAACTGACTTGGTTCCGCGATATTGTAGAATTAGAAGATGAAGCCAAAGACGCGGGTGAGTTTATGGACTTCGTTAAGGAAGACATCTTCAAAGACCAAGTCTATGTCTTCTCACCAAAGGGGGATGTCTTCGAACTGCCTAATGGGGCGGGACCCTTGGACTTTGCCTACCATGTCCATACGGATGTGGGGCAGAAAACAATTGGGGCCAAGGTCAACGGTAAGATTGTCCCACTTAACTACAAGCTCAAAAACGGAGATATCGTGGATATCTTAACCAACCCGAATTCCAATGGACCAAGTCGTGACTGGTTGAAATATACCGCCACTTCCAAGGCACGTAACAAAATCAAGCGTTACTTCAAACTCCTTGATCGCGATCGCAATAGTGAACGTGGTCAAGCCATGGTGGAAGAAGAGCTCAAGAAAAATGGCTATAGCCTTAAACAATTGGCTAAGAAGGCCTATGAGAAGGAACTCTTTGAACGCTATAATGTGCCGAGTTTGGCTGACCTTTTTGCAGCCGTAGCCTTGGGAGAAGTATCTGCCATTAGTGTCTATAACTTCTTGCACAGCAAGGAACAGAAGGATGTGTCACCGGCAGAGCCGCTAAGCAATGAGCAAACTCTCAACAAACCTGAGACCGGGGCCATGAAGATCCAACATGAAAATGGCGTCATGGTGCGTGGGGTTAACAACCTTATGATTCGTCTTAGTCGCTGCTGTAGCCCGGTTCCAGGTGACCAAATTGTGGGTTACGTGACACGAGGGCGGGGGATTTCAGTTCACCGTAAGGACTGTCCTAACTTACTCAATGAACCTGATTTGCAGCAACGGACCATTCCAGTTGAATGGGAAAGCACCGGCCAGCTCGGTGCCGACTATGTCACCGAGATTCGAGTAGTTGGCTTTGATCGCAATGGGCTGATCAATGAAGTCTTGCATGTGGTCAACCACTCGGTTAAGACCTTGCGTAATGTTAACGGGAAAGTTGACGACAAGACTTCAACGGCGACAGTCACTATTAAGGTTGCCATCTCCAATACGGCTCAATTAGAAGATCTCATGGTCAAATTACGTAACATTCCGGACGTTTATGAAGTAACCCGGGTCAATAATAAGTAGGAGGCCCCTGAATGCGAGTACTTATTCAACGTTGTCGTCGGGGTCAGGTTTCAATTGACGGTCAAGTGGTAGGAGCGATTGATAGGGGCTTTGTCCTCTTGGTTGGTGTGACTCACGAAGACGGCCCAGAAGATGTGACCTATTGCGCCCGAAAAATCAGCAAACTGCGTGTTTTTGAAGATGAGCAGGGGCGGATGAATGCCAGTCTGGATAGTCTGCCGGATGGCGCCATTCTATCTATTAGCCAATTTACGCTCTATGGCGATGTTCGCAAGGGCAACCGGCCAAGTTTTACCCAGTCGGCTCATCCAGAAGTGGCGGAGCCTCTATATGAGTCCCTTAACCAAGCCTTAAGGGAGGCAGGCTTCCGCGTGGAAACCGGGCGCTTTGGCGCAGACATGCAGGTCTTAATTGAAAATGACGGACCAGTGACCATCCTAATCGATTCAAAAGAAAAATAAGCAAAATCCAGAGATTGAGACTAACTTAATCCCTGGATTTTTTCTTAATAATAAACAAAAAAGGAGCCCTGATAGGGCTCTTTTATGATGCGGAGAAAGGGATTTGAACCCTCACGTCCTATTGGACACATGCGCCTGAAGCATGCGCGTCTGCCGTTCCGCCATCTCCGCTTAGCACAAAATGTATTATACTACATTTTGCTGAAAAAGGGAATGACAAAGGTCTAAAAGCGTTTAAGTTTTTACTTGACTAGAGGCTAACGCCCATAAAGTCACGAATGATGGGAACTAGACCATCTTGGTCGTTGGAGAGGGTAATATGGTCGGCCGCTTCTTTAAGCAGTGGGGTGGCATTAGCCATGGCAACGCCCAAACCGGCTGTCTCAATCATGGTCAAGTCGTTATTGCCATCGCCGCAGGCAATAACCTGGTCCAGCGTCAAACCAAGGTGCTGGCAGAGGACTTTAATGGCTTGGCCTTTGGATACTTGATGGTGAACGAACTCCAGGAAATAAGGCTTAGAGGTGGTGGCATAGGTTAAATCGCCGAAGCGTCCCTTCAATTCAGCATCTGCAGCTGTAACTAGGTCTGGGTCACCAACTCCAATGAATTTCATCCGGGCTTTAGCTAGTTGAGACAGGTTAGCGATGGCCTCCGGATCATAACGGTCGGGAATGCCTGTTAATTGACTTTCAATGTGGCTATAGTCATTGGACTTATCCATGACCACGTACTCGTCGATATAGGTTAGGACAGTCAGCCCCTTAGCTTGAATATATTGGACAATGTCATCTTGAGCGTCAGCTTCTAGGCGTTGGCTGAAGAGTTCCTGGCCATCTGCCATACTGGTGATGGCAGCGCCATTGAAGGAAATGATGTAAGAATCGAAATGGTCTAATTTCAGCTGCTTAGCCGTTTCAATCATAGAAGGGGTTGGTCGGCCGCTAGCTAGCACGACTTTCTTGCCTTGCTCCTGAGCCTTCATCAAGGCCTGGTAGGTGGCATCAGAGATAGTGTTCTTACTGGTCATCAAAGTATCGTCAATATCTAAGACCAGCATTTGATAATCTGTCATAAGTGGACTCCTTAATCAATTTGCTAGATTTATTGTATCGAAAAGCCTAGAAAATGACAACTATCTGCGTTACAATTAATAGGTTAAGGCAAGCGCCAGACAGACCATGTTTAAGGCGTTAAGGAGGCAGGAGAGCAGATGCAAGAATTAGCAATTATCGCCCACCAAGGGGCAGGCGGTGGCCAGGGGGGGGAAGTCTTGGAGGAGACTCTGGCAGCCCTGAACAAACGCCAAATAGCGCCTAAAGTCTATATTAGCACCTATGCTGTCCATAGTGAGCTTTTGGCTCAGCAATTGGCCCAGGAGCCGATCATTGCGGTTATTGGGGGTGACGGTACTTTGCACGAAGTTGTGGCCAGTCTAGCTGGCCGTTCACAGCCTCCTGCCATTCTCTATTTGCCGGCGGGACGTGGTAATGACTTTGCTAGGGCATGGCAGGCTAATCGGAAGCTAGCTCAAGCCTTAGATCAATTGCAAGCAGGTAGCCGACTTCAAGTGCCGATTCTACGTATGCAAGATCAACTCAGTGGACAAATTAGCTATGGGATTAATAGCTTAGGGATAGGTTTTGATGCCATGGTTAATCAGCAATCCAAGGCTTTGAGACTAGGGCGTTTGCTTGCCAAGTGGCATTTGGGCAAGTTGTCCTACCTAGTGGCTGTTTTTGCTAGCTTACCTAAATTAGAGGCTTTTGAGGTTAGCCTTAGCCTTGATGGTCAGCCAGTTCAAGTGGTGTCTGACTGCTATCTCTTCAGTGTACTCAAGAATCCTTATATGGGTGGGGGCATAAAATTAGATAATCTAGGCCAGGCTAGCAATCCAGAGATCAGTGTGATGGCCTTTCACAGTATCAAGGCACGGCATTTACCAGGCTTGATTTGGCGGGTCTTAGTCTCCCATAAGCAGGACCAATCGCCTCAAGTCAGTCGATGGGCCGGGCAAAAGCTTGATTTGGCCATTAAACAAGGCGTTCTAGGTCAAGTAGATGGGGAGGTCCAAGAGGCGGCGCCACGTCAGCTGACCGTTGATTGGTTGACTTATCCATTTATTCTAGCAGAACCTTGACTTTTAGGGACTTTTAGCCGTATAATGATATAGGTATAAGGCTATGTTGAACCCAGCCTCAGAGAGACTTCATATGGTGGAAGAAGTCACGGGTATCAATGCTCCCTTAGGTCTGACTAGTGGCAACATTAGCGTAGGATTGGCGTTAACAATCATTAAAGATGTAATGAAGCAGATTCGTTATAAGCAAGGTGGTACCGCGACTTATCGCCCTTGCATGTAATGAGTGTGTTTTTTATTTTTTAGAAAAAGGAGTTCATCGTATATGAAACAATTGACGAGTGCGCAAATTCGCCAAATGTATCTTGATTTCTTCGCAGAGAAGCAACACCAAATTATTCCAAGTGCCTCTTTGATTCCGGTCAATGACCCAACCCTCTTGTGGATCAACGCCGGTGTGGCACCCCTTAAAAAATACTTCGACGGGACGGAAGTGCCAGACAACCGTCGTTTGGCTAACGTGCAAAAATGTATCCGAACCAATGATATTGAGAACGTCGGTTACACTGCCCGCCATCATACGCTCTTCGAAATGCTAGGGAACTGGTCTATCGGCGATTACTTCAAGAAAGAGGTTATTGCTTGGGCTTGGGAATTCTTAACGAGCGAGCGTTGGTTAGGTTTTGAAGCAGACAAACTCTATGCTACCTACTATCCAGAAGACAAGGAAACACCCGAAATCTGGAAGCAACAACCAGGTTTTATTGCTGATCACTTGGTGGCAGTAGCAGATAATTTCTGGGATATCGGGGCTGGCCCATGCGGTCCGGATACTGAAATTTTCTACGATCGTGGACAAGACTTTAACAACTTGGAAGCGGACGACCCTGAAAACTACCCTGGTGGTGAGAATGAGCGTTGGTTGGAAATCTGGAACTTAGTCTTTTCTGAGTTCAACCATTTACCAGATGACACCTATCAACCACTTCCTAACAAGAACGTCGATACCGGGATGGGCTTGGAACGGGTAGTCTCTGTCATTCAAAATGCTAAAACCAACTATGAGACAGACCTCTTTGTGCCAATTATTCAAGCCATCGAAAAAGTCTCTGGTGTAGACTTTGCTTCAGCTGGTGACAAACAAGTTAGCTTCAAGGTTATTGCTGACCACATTCGCGCGGTTTCCTTCGCGATTAGTGATGGAGCATTGCCTTCCAATGAAGGGCGCGGCTATATCCTACGTCGTCTCATTCGCCGTAGTGTCATGCATGGTCGTAAATTAGGGATTAGCCGTAGCTTCTTAAGTGAATTAGTCCCTGTTATTGCGGACATTATGGGGGCTTATTATCAAGAATTGACGGAACAATTAGCCTTCGTTCAAAAGGTCATCTTAAATGAAGAAGAGCGATTCCACGAGACCATTGAAGGTGGGGAAGCTCACCTGAATGATTTGATGGCTAACCTCAAGGCTGAGGGCAAAACCGTGGTTCCGGGCGCCCAAGCCTTCCAACTCTATGATACCTTTGGTTTCCCGTTAGAGTTAACGGTTGAATTGGCTGATAGCCAAGGCTTCTCAGTTGATCAAGAAGGTTTTGAGACAGAAATGGAAGCCCAACGTCAACGGGCTCGTGCAGCTCGTTCTAAGGAAGAGAGCATGCAAGTCCAAAGCGACCTCTTACAAAACATTACTGATGCCTTTGATTTCGTGGGTTATGAAACGCTTGTTACAAACGCGACTATCAAGGCCATTGTGCTAGATGAAGCCAAGGTAGATCAGTTGCCAGCTAATCAAGAAGGTTGGGTATTCTTCAACCGTAGTCCTTTCTATGCTGAAATGGGTGGGCAAGTAGCTGACTCTGGGATTATCCTAGATGGCGATCAAGAAGTAGGCCAAGTCCTAGATGTTAAGAAAGCACCTCAAGGTCAGTTTATGCACCGCATCAAAACGGGGGATATGCCATTGACTGTCGGTCAATCCTATACCTTGGAAGTGGATCGCGCAGCACGCCTGAAGACCAACCAAAACCATACCGCAACCCACCTCTTACACCGTGCCTTGAAGGTTGTTTTGGGTAGCCATGCCAACCAAGCAGGTTCTTACGTTGGGCCAGATCGCTTGCGATTTGACTTCTCACACTTTGGTAAAGTAACACCTGAGGAACTCAAGCAAATTGAAGCCTTTGTCAACCAATGGATTGCCAACTCTGCTAATGTTGATATCGCTGAAATGTCCATTGAAGATGCTAAAGCAACAGGTGCTATGGCTCTCTTTGGGGAAAAATATGGTGATGTTGTACGGGTTGTGAATATTGCAGGCGAATCTATCGAGTTGTGTGGTGGGACCCATGTGAACAACACCAATGAGATTGGCACCTTCAAACTCCTAGCTGAGTCTGGGATTGGGGCCGGGATTCGTCGGATTGAAGCTTTGACTGGTCAAGCTGCTGTTGCGGATTATCAGGCTCAAGCTGATCTCCTCCAAGAAGTGCAAAATCATCTCAAAGTGGCTCAAGCTAGCCAACTCTTACCACGTTTAGAGCAATTGCAAGAAGAACTCCGTCAAGCCCAAGCTCAGGTGGAGTCGCTCAACGCTAAGTTGCTACAAGCTGAAGCAGGGCAAGTCTTCCAAGATGTTCAAAATGTTGGGGATGTCACTTATGTAGCCATTAACTTAGGCAATCAATCTGTTGACGGTCTGCGTCAAATGGCTGACATCTGGAAGAAAGAAGCACCATCTAATATCTTAGTCTTAGTTGCTAGCCAGGAAGAAAAAGTAAGTCTCATGGTCCAAGTGGACGAGCAAGGCTTAGCAGCTGGTCTTAAAGCAGGTAACCTCATCAAGCCATTAGCAGCAATTGTTGGCGGTGGCGGTGGTGGTAAGCCACAAATGGCTCAAGCCGGTGGTAAGAAACCAGAAGCCATTCCAGAATTATTGGCGCAAGTCAGCACCATCATTAGCGAACAATTATAGGCTTTTTTGCCGGAATTATTGCAAAAAGGTTCCAATCTTGTACAGAGTCATGTACAATAAGATTAAACGAGAGGATTGGTGATAGTATGCAATCATTAGATGAAACCATCTTATTTAGCTTAGATGATCTCAATAAGCAGACCATTCGCGAAGTACTAGAGATTGTATTTAGCGCCCTAGAAGAAAAAGGGTATGATGCAACCAACCAGATTGTGGGTTATCTCTTGTCAGGAGACCCAGCTTATATTCCACGCCATCGTGACGCTAGAAACTTAATTCGTCGTTATGAGCGCGATGAAATTGTGGAAGCCTTAGTCCGCTACTATGTTAAAGGAAATCGCTAAACCATGTATAAACGTATTATGGGCTTGGACGTAGGATCCAAGACAGTAGGAGTAGCTGTTAGCGACTTAATGGGCTGGACTGCTCAAGGTCTTGAGACCATTCGTATTGACGAAGCAGCGGGGGACTTAGGTTATGACCGCCTGCTGGAACTGGTTGATCAGCACCAGGTTAAGGAACTTGTCATTGGTTTACCAAAGAATATGAACAATAGTCTGGGACCAAGAGCAGAAGCCTCAATGGCTTATGGTGAGGGGATTAGTAAGTTAAGACCTGAATTGACTATCCACTATCAGGATGAACGCCTCACCACTTCGCAAGCAGAACGTATGCTTGTGACGGAGGGCAATGTCAGCCGCAAGAAACGTAAGCAAGTCATTGATAAGCTGGCGGCGGTCATTATCCTACAGAATTATTTAGACCGAATTAATTAAGGAAGGGGGCATAGCTATGCCACACGAACACGACCACCATCACGATCATGATCATCATGACCACGACCACCACGAACATATTACCATTGTGGATGAGAACGGAAATGAGGCTTTATACGAAATTCTCTTTACCTTCG
Source organism: Abiotrophia sp. (assembly GCF_057275535.1). Lineage (NCBI taxonomy): Bacteria > Bacillati > Bacillota > Bacilli > Lactobacillales > Aerococcaceae > Abiotrophia > Abiotrophia sp. The sequence goes on along the minus strand of NZ_DBHIRJ010000001.1, from coordinate 86,694 downwards.
AATCAGAAGATTATGGTAAGAACTACGTCATCCTCTACCCAGCGGGTGCTATTGACGATGAGGACGTAGAACTTCAAGCTTACTCATTTACGGAAGGCGAGGACGGACAGTCCGGTGAATTACTGCCAATCGAAGATGAGAAAGAATGGGATATGGTTGAGGAAGTCCTCAATACCTTCTTAGACGAAGAAGGCAATTTCTAAGCTAGTAAAAAGGGAGTCTATAGACTCCCTTTTTTATGCCCAAAATTATTATGGTTAAGGATAAAAAGAAGAGGGCCAGGAGTAATCCTAGCCCTCTTGAAAATGAAATATTAGTTATTCCATTCGAGTGGACGAGAGTTTAATTCTTCAATCAAAGCTTCGTGTGAAGCTGCTGCATCAGACTCGTCGTCTTGTGCTGGTAATGGTTGGAAACCATCGTTTGCTGCACCACCATCAGCTGATTCGTTGATGGTAATCTTCCAGTAGTAGGTGCTGTCTGCTTTTTGTAATAAGGAAACAGAACCAGAAACTGCACGTGAGCTTAATAAGGTTTGAGCGTGTGCATTACCTAAGAATTTGTTAACAACGTCAGAAGGAGATGCAGTTGCACGAGCTACCATACCGCTAGAATCCCAGTTCTTCAAGAGACCTTTGAGGGCTTCTTGACCAGCTGAGTAGCTTGCATCGTCCCAAGTCAAGGCAGGTAAGCCTTTAGAGGTACGAGCTTGGTTGATTAAGGCAAAGGCTTCTTTAGCCTTGTCCATGTCTTCGTAACCGTACTCAGAATTTTCGTCTTGTGCAATACCTTCTACTTCGTAGACGTAGTTGACATAGCCCCATTCGTATTCTTCTTTACCGGTGCTAGTAATCTTAGCTTCTAAGATGTAACGACCACCCCAAGCACCTGCAGCGTTACCTTTGAGTTTGTCTTCATCTTCAACAGAGTAGGTTACTTTTAAGTCATAACCATAGTTATCTTTGAAGACATGGTTAACTTTAGATAAGACATACTTCTTAAACTCTTCCGTGTTGCTGAATGGGAGAGGATCGCCAGCTTTACCTTTACCTACAATGATATCAGAGTAGAGTTTAGGAGAGACAGTTTCATCGTAAGTGTAGCCGTACTCGTCACTGTTGTTTGGATTTTCGTGAACACCTGATTCAAAACCTGGGTCACCTGGCCAGTAAGCTTCACCGTGAAGGAACCATCTGCCTTTTTCCCATGTCCACCAGTAAATGTCTTTACCGTTTGCGTCTTTTTCAACGAAGTAGTGCTTACCATTGTTGTAACGGTAACGAGAGTCGTTGTAGACTTTAGGGTTATTAGGTGTACCTGGAGGGTAAACAGCAGTTCTTACACGAGCATAACCTTCACGTGGAATAGGGTATTCGCTACCGCTCCATACAGAAGAGATATCTGTAGATTCGCTAGTTGAAGTTGGATCTGGGTAAGATAATTGGCTGCTTGAAGAGCTTTCAGCACTTGAACTGCTTGAGCTGTTAAAGTCAAAGTCGCTTTGTGATTCTTCTGAAGAAGATTCTTCAAGACCTGGGAAGATGTTTTCCGCTGATGATGAAGAAGATGCTTCAGATGAAACAGAAGAAGATTCTGATGAAGATTCAGAAGATACTTCAGATGAAACAGAAGAAGACTCTGATGAAGATTCAGAAGATGCTTCAGATGAAATAGAAGAAGATTCAGAAGAAGAATCTGATGAAGAGTTATCTTCCTCTTCTAAAGGTACCCATTGGTTGTTTTCCCATACCAGGTACTTGTTGTCGCCAGTCAATTTGTAGTAGCGACCGTTGTAGTAGAAGTAGTCATTAGAGGTAGACTCTTCAACGTAACGTACCCATTGGCCATTGCTGTAGTAGTATGTTACGTTATTACGGTCGGTATACCAGTAACGGCCATTATAATAAGTAATACGACGAGTCGTGTTGTTGTAGTTATAGCCGTAGTCATAGTTGTAACCATAGTAGTAGTTATTGTAGCCATTACCGTAGTTATAGCCATAGTAATAGTTGTTATAACCATTGTTGTAGTTATTGTAACCGTAGTTCCAATAGTTGTTGCGAGAATTACTGTAGTTGTTGTAGCCGTAGTTCCAGTAATTGTTGCGAGTATTGTAACGAGTGTTATAGCTACGAGAGCTGTTGTAGCCATAAGAGTTGTTCCGCGAACGAGCCGCAGAAACATCTGAGTTAGTAGCAGTGGCTGTTAACAAGGCTGCAGCCGCTAACCCAAAAAGAAGTTTTTTCTTCATAGGTAGTTTCCCCTCTCAATATAGAGTTTTTTTTATATGTTGGTCGTCCTGCCGAGAAAACCAAAGCCATTGAACGCCCCTAACATTTTTGTGTCCAATGTTTCAGTTTCAATACGGATTTCCAACACTGTAGACGATTATAGCAAAAATAAAATTCAAAGGCAAATATAGTTTGATGAAAATTTTAAATTTAGAATTAGAAATTGGTTAATAAAAACAAAAACCCTATATTATCAATGGGAAAGAGTTTGTTAAAAAACGAAATATACGAAAGTTGCTAACTTTATTATACATCAAAAATCTCGAATCCGAGGTATTACTTTATTGAACTGTGAAATATTTTGATATTCAAACTATTTTATTGACCTCTTCCTTGTCTATCCTTGGTTTACAAATAAAAGGAAGTAGCTTAACCGACTTGTAAAGGGATAATAATGGCTATTTAACAGAAAAATTGATATAATGCATAAGATATATTGAATCTATCACATAGCGAAGGAGGTTCCTCAGTGAAAGTAGATTGGGACAAAGTCAAACAAGATGCGGAACTTAAGGAAGATCATCAGGTAAAAGAAGAATTGATGACCCAACGCATCGTCAAATACATTATCTTAGGACTAGTTGCCTTGGCCTTAGTTGTAGGTTTAGGTTGCTTCTGGTACTATAACGATTCCCTAAAGGCAGTTAACAACCAAAAGATAGAGACTGTGCAAGTAACCATTCCGATTGGCTCTAGCAGTAAGGACATCGCGCGTTTACTTAAGTCTCAAGGCTTGATTAAGAATGCCGATATCTTTAGCTTCTATATGAAGGCCAAAAGTGTCAATGGTCTCCAAGCCGGTCACTATGACTTAAGTCCTTCCATGGATGCAGATACCATCATTGCAACCCTTCAAAAGGGTGGTAAACCGATTGAAGTCGATGTGGATACCAAGCTAACCGTTGTTGAAGGTATGCAACTGGAACAAATTGCCCAAATGGTAGAAGAAAACACCCCGATTAAGGCTGCAGATTTCTTAGCAACTGCTAATGATGCTAGCTTCATCGAAGAGTTAAAATCTCAATATCCGAGCTTAATTTCAGGTTTGGATGGGGTAGAAGGGCTCAAATATAAGTTAGAAGGTTACCTCTATCCGGCAACCTATGACTATATCGCCGGTACCAATGTTAAAGACCTGATTAAACAAATGGTCGGCAAGATGAACCTTGAATACCAAAAGCTTAAGGAAGATATGGGTAATACCAACTTGACCTTCCATCAAATTTTGACCTTAGCTTCTATTATAGAGAAGGAAGGGGTCACGGATGAAGACCGTAAGCTCATTTCGGGTGTCTTCTATAACCGTATGAACAACGATATGCCACTGCAATCCGATATTACCGTCCTCTATGCCTTAGGTGAACATAAGGAACTGGTGACCATTAAAGATACGGAAGTGGATTCACCTTATAACCTATATAAACATGTTGGCTTAGGACCAGGGCCTTACAATAGTCCAAGCCTCAGTGCCATCCAAGCTGCCATTTACCCAACAGCGTCTGACTACTTCTACTTTGTCGCGGATATCGAGACAGGGAATGTCTACTATGCGACAACCTTGGAAGAACATGAAGCTTTGGTAGCTAAGTATGTCAACAAGAACAGCAGTCAAGAATCTAGCGTATCATCTAGTCAAGCAGAATAAGAATAGAATGAGGGGAAAATAGTATGTCAAATCGTCCGATTGTAATTGGCGTAACCGGGGGGTCCGGGAGTGGAAAATCTAGCGTTAGTATGAAACTCATGGAGATTTTCGCCGATTTATCTGTCATGATGCTCCAACATGACTTCTACTATAAGGACCAATCGCACCTACCTTTTGAAGAAAGACTTAAAACCAACTATGACCATCCATTGGCTTTTGACACGGATTTATTCGTGGCCGATCTTAATCGTCTCTTAGAGGGACAAGCCATCGATAAGCCGGTTTATGACTTTGCCAACCATACACGTAGTAGTGAGGTCATTCATCAAGAATCCAAGGATGTTATCATCGTGGAGGGGATTCTCATTCTGGAAGATCCGCGCTTACGTGACTTAATGGATATCAAGGTTTATGTTGATACCGATGACGATATTCGTTTGGCTCGCCGGATTCTCCGCGATATTAAAGAGCGCGGCCGTTCAGTGGAGTCGGTCATCAACCAATATGTGGACGTGGTTAAGCCAATGCACCATCAATTTATTGAGCCAACCAAGCGTTACGCCGATATTATTGTCCCAGAAGGGGGCTATAACCAAGTGGCGATTGATCTTTTAGCCACCAAGATTCATTCTATCCTACAAGGCAAGGCTCTCGAAGCCAAGCAAGAAGCCTAAGCAAAAAGATGCTCTATAAATTTTTATGCCTAACTGTCAAATTATGATTGCTAAATGACCAAGATAGTGTTATATTATTTCTGTTCTGACAGAGGCAATACCGAGTGAGTTGGCTTAAGGCCAATTCGCTCGTGTTATTTTGTTTCTCATAAGGGGACGAGAAGCATCTATCCATTAAAAAATAAGGAGTTAAGTCGTATATGGAAGAAAAAGTATACCCAATGACCCTAGAAGGGAAAGCCAAATTAGAGGCTGAATTGGAAGATTTAAAAGTTAATAAACGTAAGGAGATTATTGAGCGCATTAAGATTGCCCGTTCATACGGTGACTTATCTGAAAACTCTGAGTACGATGCAGCTAAGGACGAACAAGCCTTCGTTGAAGGCCGTATCTCTGTCATTGAGAAAATGATTCGTTTTGCGCAAATCATTGATGATCGTGATGTGGCAGATGATGTAGTAACCTTAGGTCGTACGGTAAGCTTCATTGAATTGCCAGGTAGTGACGAAGAGTCTTATACCATTGTGGGTTCTGCTGAAGCAGATCCATTAGAAGCCAAAATCTCTAACGATTCACCAATTGCTAAGGCGATTATTGGTAAAAAATTAGGGGATGTCGTAACGGTGGAAACACCAGGCGGATCTTTTGACTTGAAGATTACCAAAATCGAGAAAAATTAACTTGCTTAGAGGCTAGTATGTGATGCTAGCCTCTTTTCTTTATGCCGAATTTTCGAGTGTCTTTTCCATGCTGGGGTGGTTAAGGGTTTTCCTATGACTTAAAATTGTTTATAATAAGAAGGGTAAGCTAAGAAAGGAGGGCGGACAGATGATAGCTTTTTTCAAGCGACATATTTTCCAGATTTTGGCTTTAGCCGCGGCAGCTTTGGTATTTGAACTCATGGGACGAGGCGTTACCTTCCTCTTGTTTTTAGGGAGTCTAGTCCTATTGGTCGCCAGTGTCTACATCCCAATCGGAATTTTCAGGGGCATGACCCTGGTTTTGGCCTTGACGAGTTTCTTCGTAGCCATTTTTATGACTCAGTCTATCTGGCTAGTGCTCTTGGTCTTGGTGCTCTTTTATTGGCTCTTCCGGGGACCTAACGGCAATGAGTTCCTAGTTTGGGGAGAGTCACTACTCCATCCCTTCGGTGGTTCCAAGGAAGGCTATCATGGGGTTAAGTTAATTCAACCTCAGAGTGGCCAGCGGACCCTAATCAAGCGTGAATCCCTGATTGCCTCTATGGAATCTAAAACCAACTATTATGAATGGGATGATATCAATATCGTCTTCATTGGAGGTAGCTCCATTGTCGATTTAGGCAATACTCTCCTACCACCAGAACAATCGACCATTGTTATCCGCAAGCTATTTGGCCGGACGCGTCTGATTATTCCGCGTGATGTAGGCTTCCGACTCAATATCTCAGCTATATCAGGCGCGGTGGTCTTCGAGAACCAAAGCTATTCTTTAGTAGGGGAAAACTTCCGTTGGGAGACTGCAGGATATGCCACAACGCCACGTCGGCTAAATATCATGATTTCTGTTGGCTTTGGTGAAGTGGAGGTGATTGTGCTATGAACCTACATTTATGGCGCCGTCTCTTCCTCTATCAGCTCTTGGTTAATTTGGCCATTACAACCATTATGGTGGGTCTTCAAGTCTATGTTTTCCAGACCTTGAGTTTGGCTAGTCTCTGGGAGTTGACCTGGTTCCAAATTCCATTTTATCTAGTCTTAGTAGGGGCTAACTTCAGTATTGCCCTGGTAGTATCAGGCTTCCTGACTTTCTTCCTCAGTGCACCTTATGAAGAGCTTCGGGCTAAGATTAATTGGCTTTTGTTAGGGAAATATCAGCATCCTATCTTTAAGGATTCTGGCAAGGGGCTGCACGCCTGGTACGATTATAGTGGTGTGGTTTCATCAGATCTCAACCGTATCCGTGACAAGCTCGTCCAGCTGTCTAGAGACCTGCAGGATTTTGCTGCTTCCCCAACCTTCGTAGGGGAAGAAACCAAGGAAGAAATTATCGAGACTGAACGCCATCGGATTGCGCGGGAGCTCCATGATTCGGTAAGTCAGCAGCTCTTTGCGGCAACCATGATGCTTTCAGCCATCAAAGACCAAGAGCAGGTTGAGATTGCAGAACCTATCCGCCAACAAATTATTCGGGTCGATAAGGTCATTGCGACGGCTCAAATTGAGATGCGAGCTCTCTTATTACACTTGAGACCGATTGGATTAGAAGATCGGTCCCTTAAGCAGGGGATTGAACAGTTACTACTTGAGCTCCAGACCAAGATTCCGACGACGATTGTCTGGGACTTGGCCGATGTGCGCTTGGAGTCCGGTATTGAGGACCATCTCTTCCGCATTGTGCAGGAAGCCATTTCCAATACCTTAAGACACGCTAGAGCTAACCGTCTGGAGGTCTACCTTCAAGTGGATGAGAGCTCGGCTCAACTCAAGATTGTGGATGATGGCTTAGGCTTTGACATGGATAAGGCTGATAAGGTGGGGTCTTATGGTTTGCGCAATATCCGGGAACGGGTGACCAATCTTGGGGGCGAATGTAAAATTCTCAGTATGACAGGTAAGGGGACCGTTCTGGATATCACCCTTCCTATAAGATTTTAAGGAGGTAAGTAGATGATTAAGGTATTACTAGTGGACGACCATGAAATGGTCCGACTAGGAGTCTCATCATATTTAATGATTCAGTCTGACATGGAAGTAGTGGGGGAAGCCAGTAACGGCTTAGAAGGCTATCATAAGGCCCTTGAATTACGACCAGACATTATCCTTATGGATTTAGTCATGGATGTCATGGATGGAATTGAAGCCACTCAGAAAATTATGGCAGATTGGCCTCAAGCTAAGATTATTATCGTAACCTCCTTCCTAGATGATGAGAAGGTCTATCCGGCTATGGAGGCGGGAGCTAGCTCCTACTTACTTAAGACTTCGTCGGCTGCTGAAATTGCCCAAGCCATCCGTTCTACCTATCAAGGGCATAAGGTGATTGAACCTGCCGTGACGGAGAAGATTATCGAGCACCGATTAGATCAAGCACGGCCTAAGCCTCATGATGAGTTGACTAATCGGGAGTTGGATGTCTTACGTCTAATAGGTCAAGGCTACTCCAATCAAGCCATTGCCGAGGAACTGGTCATTACCCTTAAGACGGTTAAGACCCATGTCTCCAATATCTTCACCAAGTTGGAAGTAGAAGACCGTACTCAGGCGGCTATTTACGCGGTTCACCATCATTTGGACGGTCAGTGAGCACCTAGTTAGGTCCTGTCTCAAGGACCATGCTATAATAAAATTAGCAAGTCAAGAGAAGGAGTGTAAGGGATGGAATTAAAAGTAGATCCAGCATCAGTTGCTTGGTTTAAGGAAGAAGTAGGATTGCCTCAAGGGGCGGGTGTACGATTTTTAGTCAAGGTTTATGGTTGTAGCCCTATTAACAGCGGCTTTTCCCTCGCTATGGAAACCAACTACCCGAGTGAACCAGGTGTCACTTATGAAGCAGACGGCGTGCTCTTCTATATTGAGAGTCGTGACGAATGGTTCTTCGATGGACATGATTTGTCGGTTGAGTTTGATGAGGGTCATGGTGAGCCAGCCTATATTTTTGTCAAAGATGGGGTGGCTGTCAATCCCCTAGTGAAGGAGGCTTAAGACATGACTCAAAATCAACGCTATGGTTCGCAAAATAAAACCAACCAACTAGTTAAATTAAGTGTCTTTGTGGCCTTGATTATTATCCAATCATGGGTGCCTATGTTGGGTAACATTCCGACCCCAGTCTTATCCATTACTTACATCCATGTTACCGTCATTCTAGCAACTCTCTGGTTAGGTTGGAAAGAGGGCGTCCTTGTTGGGACGGCTTGGGGGTTAAATTCCTGGATTCGTGCCCTAACTGTGCCTATGTCACCAATCCATGCCCAAGTCTTAAGTGATGTCATGGTCAGCGTCTTGCCACGTATGCTCATGCCATTGATTTTGGCCGGTTTGATTGTGGTCTTCAAGTCTTGGAGTAAAAATCCACGTCTAGTGGGAGCCTTGGCTGGCTTCAGTGGTAGTTTTCTCAATACTTTCTTGGTTTTAGGAGCGATGGTTTTATTCAAGCAAGAAGCTTATATGACCATTAATGGGGTAGACCAGACCGGCCTTTGGCGATTATTAGGGGGCATTATTGCGACCAACGGGATATTGGAAGCTTTTGTGGCAGCTATTCTAACCCCAATTTTCTATCAAGTGACCTTACAACTGGCTAAGCGTCAGGGGAAACACTAAGAATAAAACAAGCGAACCTAAAAAGTTCGCTTTTTTTGTACTTGTTTAGGCCAGGATGAAATTATTTGGTCAATATTTAGGCAACTCACTGATTGAACGCCTCGTCATGTCGTCGTTTTCATGAAAATACACGAACGATTGAGAATGGCTTTAGTAAAACATCAGCTAATTTCTTGCTAGATTGACCTAATAATGGTATAATGTAAGGGAATTCAGAGCGAGTTCACAAGTAAGAAATATTCAAAGGAGATGTTTTAATGAAGAAAGCTTTTGGATTAGCAGCTACAGCCTTGACAGTAGCAAGTTTGGTAGCACCTGTTGCCGTAAATGCGGCTGATTTTTCTGCAGTGATTGTCACAGACGTAGGTGGGGTAGACGACAAGTCCTTCAACCAAAGCGCCTGGGAAGGTCTTGAGCAATTCGGTAAAGAAAACAAGTTAGAAAAAGGGGTAGGTGGCTATGACTACTTACAATCCAATAGCGACTCTGACTATGTGACTAACCTTAACTCAGCAGTCCAAGCAAACTTCTCCTTAATCTTCGGGATTGGTTATAAATTAGAAGCTGCAGTCAAAGAAGCAGCCACTCAATACCCAGATAAGCACTTTGCTATTGTGGACTCTGTAGTTGACTTACCAAACGTTGCTTCCTTGACCTTCAAGGATAATGAAGCAGCCTTCTTAGCAGGGGTAGCCGCTGCTAAGACCACTAAGACCAAACAAGTTGGTTTTATCGGTGGGGTTGAAGGTTTCGTTATTGACCGTTTCGAAGCTGGTTTCGTTGAAGGGGTAAAAGCAGTTGACCCTTCAATCAAGGTTGAAGTTCAATACGCAGGTTCATTTGCTGATGCAGCTAAAGGGAAACAATTAGCTGCTGCTATGTACTCAGGTGGTGCGGATGTTATCTTCCACGCTTCTGGTGGTACCGGGAACGGTGTCTTCTCTGAAGCTAAGGATATCGTAACTAACGATCCTAAACGTGAAGTATATGTTATCGGGGTTGACTTAGACCAAGATGCAGAAGGTCTAGTCACTGTAGATGGCAAAGAACGTCACTTAACCTTAGCATCTACGCTTAAAGGGGTAGGGGCTGCGGTTAAACAGTTCTCTCAAGAATCCAAAGATGGTAAATTCAAAGCCGGCAGCACCGTATACGGGTTGAAAGACGGTGGAGTTGACTTAACAACTGCCCAATTATCACCTGAGGCTAAAAAGGCTGTTGAAGAATACAAAGCTAAAATCGTTAAAGGTGAAATCACTGTACCTGAAAAACCAAATCGTTAATAAAGGCTTAGGTACTAGGAGCTGGGGCAACCTGGCTCCTTTTTTGAAAGTAAAATGCTCTTATAAAATAGGGGAAGTATTAATTAAGAAGGAGGGATTCTATGGAAACAGTGACGCATCCAGTGATTGAAATGCGTGGCATTTCCAAACAGTTTGGGGCATTTTTCGCCAACAAAAACATCAACCTCGAGCTCAAAAAGGGTGAGATTCACGCCTTACTTGGTGAAAACGGGGCGGGCAAATCAACCCTAATGAATATTCTTTCGGGGCTTCTGCAACCAACTGATGGGCAGATCTATATGAATGGGCAGGCTGTTAACATTGCCAATCCGACGGTCGCTAACGACTTACATATCGGGATGGTGCACCAGCACTTTATGTTGGTGAATGACTTTACGGTCGTTGAGAATATCATGTTAGGGAATGAAATGGTTCAAGGCTTACGTTTGGACTATAAGAAGGCCAAGGCTCATATTATGAACTTATCCAAGCAATATGGTTTAGCCATTGATCCAGACGCTAAGGTTGCCAACATCACGGTGGGGATGCAACAGCGGGTGGAAATCCTCAAGACCCTCTATCGTGGCGCCGATATTCTGATTTTTGACGAACCAACGGCAGTTTTAACACCACAAGAAATCGATGAACTCATGGTTACGCTCAAGTCCTTGGCGAGTGAGGGTAAGTCCATTATTATCATTACCCATAAGTTAGCAGAAATTAAGCAGGTAGCCGACCGTTGTACTATTATCCGGCGTGGGGAGTCCATTGATACGGTTGATGTAGCCACTACTTCTGCTAAGGAATTAGCCGATATGATGGTGGGGCGTTCCGTCTCCTTCAAGACCGAGAAGAAGGCTGCTAGTCCTGGCGAGGTCTTCTTGAATGTGGAAGACCTAGTGGTTAAGGATGAGCGGGGCATTGTTGCTACTAAAAACTTGAGTTTCCAAGTAAGACGTGGCGAAGTAGTGGGGATTGCCGGGATTGACGGGAACGGTCAGTCCGAGCTAATTCTAGCACTTGCGGGTCTCATCCCGATTGAATCTGGTAAGATTGAGTTAGGTGGTCAGGATATTGTAGGTAAATCACCACGTGAAATTACGGAGTTAGGCTTTGGTCATATTCCTGAAGACCGCCACAAATATGGCTTGGTTTTGCCTATGAAGGTTGAGGAAAACTTAGTGCTTAAATCCTACTATCATACGCCATACTCTGAAAAAGGCTTCTTACGTTTCCAAGCTATTGAGAAGAAGGCCAAGGCCTTGATTGAGCAGTATGATGTGCGGACTGTCTCTGAAAAAGTGCCAGTTAAGTCACTCTCAGGCGGGAACCAACAAAAGGCCATTATTGCCCGTGAGTTAAGCTTGAACCCTGATTTCCTGATTGCAGCTAACCCAACTCGGGGCTTAGACGTAGGGGCCATTGAATTTATCCATAAGGCCTTGATTGCTGAACGTGATGATCAGAAGGCTGTCCTCTTGATGAGTTTCGAATTAGACGAAATTCTCAATGTATCCGATCGCATTATTGTCATGCACGACGGCCATATCATGGCAAATATTCCGGCATCTGAAACCAATGAACAAGAAATCGGCTTGATGATGGCGGGGACCTCTTATGAAGAAGTATTAAGCAATCGTCAAACAGGAGGTGACGCTAATCATGAAGGATAAACTACGTGCCGTTATTGTTCCTATTGCATCTGTTGTGATTGGGATTATCGTGGGAGCCTTGATTATGTGGCTCTTCCGTTATGATGCGGTTAAAGGTTATGAGGCCCTCTTCAATGGGGCAGTGGGTAAACCTTTCAATATTGGGCAGACTCTACGGGCTGCCACTCCGCTTATGTTGACAGGTTTAGGCTTTGCAGTGGCCTATACGGCTGGCTTCTTCAACATCGGTTTGGCTGGTCAAGCCCTCTGTGGTTGGTTAGTCTCCGTTTGGGTAGGGCTGACTTTGGGTGACTTACCATCCTTTATCGTCTTACCAATTGCCATTGTGGCTGGGATGGTAGCAGGTGCCCTCTGGGCAGCCATCGCTGGTTTCCTTAAGGCTTACTTTGACACCAGTGAAGTCATCGTGACTATCATGCTCAACTATACAGCAATCTACTTATCAGACTATCTCTTACGTAATGTCATTACCAATCGTTTGGATGCAACGCCTATCTTGAAGGATAATGCCACCTTAAAAATGCAATGGTTGTCGGACCTAACTAATGGTTCTACCTTGCATGCGGGTATTTTCATAGCTGTTTTAATGATTATCGTGGTTCATATTTTAATGACACGTACGACCCTAGGTTTTGAACTCAAGGCAGTAGGGATGAACAAATTCGCTTCAGCCTATGCGGGTATGAATGCCAAACGCAATATTATCCTATCTATGGTGCTATCTGGTGCTCTTGCAGGTCTAGGTGGTGTCATGAACGGGCTAGGTGAGTTCCGTAATATCTTCCTGATGAACGGTAAGGCACCAGAAATTGGTTTTGATGGCATGGCCGTTGCGCTCTTAGGCATGAATAATCCAATCGGGATTTTCTTCTCAAGTATCCTCTTCGGTGGTCTCAAGACCGGTGGGAACTTAATGCCTTTGGCTGCTAAGATTCCGAGTGAAATCGTCAACGTTGTCATTGGCTGTATTATTTTCTTCGTTGGATGTAGCTATATCTTCCGCTTCATTATGGAGAAGGTTCGTAGCAATAAAGTCAGCAGCAAGGAGGGAGCATAATGCAAAACATACTCGCTTTAGTTGTATCCAATGCGCTCTTGTACGCAACACCGCTGATTTTTACTGCCCTTGGTGGCGTCTTCTCTGAGAGAAGTGGGATTGTTAACGTAGGTTTGGAAGGAATCATGGTCATTGGGGCCTTCTCATCAGTTGTCTTCAACCTGACTTTTGCCGGTCAATTTGGCGACTTAACTCCATGGCTAGCGCTCCTAGTCGGTGGGCTTTGTGGCTTGCTCTTTGCCTTGATTCATGCGGTAGCGACCGTTAATTTGCGGGCTGACCACATTATTTCAGGGACCGTGCTCAACTTGATTGCACCATCCTTGGCTATCTTCTTAACCAAGGTCCTTTTCCAAGGTAAGGGTCAAACAGACTCAATCAAAACCAAGTTTGGTAAATTTGACTTTCCAGTCTTATCAGACATTCCAATTATCGGGCCAATCTTCTTCGCTAAAACTTCTATCTTGGCTTATGTAGGGATTGTGCTAGCCTTTGTAGTCTGGTATCTGGTCTTCAAGACGCGTTTTGGTTTGCGCTTGCGGTCAGTCGGGGAGAACCCACAAGCTGCCGATACCTTGGGGATTAATGTCTACCTCATGCGCTATTCTGGCGTCTTGCTTTCTGGCTTACTAGGTGGGATTGGTGGGGCAGCCTACACCCATACTATTTCAGAAAACTTCGCGGTATCGACCATTGCCGGTCAAGGTTTTATGGCCATGGCCGCTATGATTTTCGGTAAATGGAACCCAATTGGGGCCATGTTAGCAGCTATCTTCTTCGGTTTAGCTCAGTCCTTGGCCGTTATCGGGGCTTCTATTCCAGTTATTAGGGATATCCCGTCAGTTTACTTGCAAATTGCACCTTATGTGATTACAATTATTGTATTGATTGGTTTCGTTGGCCGCTCCAAGGCGCCAGAAGCCGTTGGGACAACCTACATCAAATCAAAATAAGAGGAGAAAGACCCGTGTTGGCTCCATTCAGGGGCTGGCATGGGGCTTTTTTCCTAATGAAGGAGAGAAAGCCATGCAAGAATGGCAAGCTGGCATCCACTATCAGGCGGTTGCCTCCACTAAATATAAAACCAACCAAGTCATTATAAAGGCTATCTTACCTTATCAAGCTGAGCGGGCGGCGGCCTGGTCCTTGCTGGCTCGTATGATGGAAGACGGGAGTGATCGTATTCCAAGTAAGGCGGCCTTGGAAGGAATTTTGGCCCAACTCTATGGTGCCTCTCTATCAGTAGGGGTCCAACGTAAGGGGCATTTTCTAGAATTTGTTATGGCAAGCCAAAGTGTTCGGCCAAGTCTTGTTCAGATGCCTGACTTAATGCCAGCTTGGCTAAACTTAATGGGTCAGTTATTGTTTGAACAGGAGTCGCTGGCCCTAGCCACGCCTCAAGCCCAGGCTCGGTTTGAACGGGAGCAGGCCTTTCAGCTGCAACGGATTGAGCGTATGGGGGATGACAAACGGCGCCTAGTTGTTCAGAAGCTCTATCAAGAGCTTTATCGGGAGAACCCTGACAATGCCTTGGCCAATCTAGGAGATGAGGCCAGAGTCCGAGCCCTGACCCTAGCTGACCTGGCTAAGGCTCATAGGGAAATATGCCAGGAAGCCCAATTCTATCTTGTCAGCAATGGTGATTTGACCGATAGTGATTTGATTAAGTGGCTAGAGAGCTGGTCACTAAAGGGCCGCCAGGCTGACTGGGATTATGGTGATAACTATCTGGCCTTAGATAAGCCTTTGTCAACTGATAATCTAGGGCAATTGATTGAGGAAAAGGTTCAGGGCCAGCAAGCTAATTTGGCTATGGCTTTTGCCTTTCCGCCGGCCAAGAGCCTTAAGGAACGTATTATACTACAAGTGGCCAATGGGATTTTTGGTTACCTACCGGTTTCGCGTCTTTTTACAGAAATTCGGGAGAAGCAGAGTTTGGCCTATGCCATTCATTCTGGCCTAGATTTTCATCGCTCTTTTGCCTTGGTTCGAGCAGGCATTAGCCCCGATAAGGTGGGGCATGTTTATGAGGAAGTCCAAGCTCAGTTGGCTGACTTAATACTGAGCTTGGAAGAAGGGGAGTACTTAGAGGAAGTGAAACTGACCCTCTTGAGTGCCGATGTACAGTCGCGAGACTATCAACATTTGGAGACTGATAAGATGATTGCCCAGGATTTGTATCCTGACTTCGATTTGTCGACAGACTACTTTGAATCTGTGGTGAGAGCCCTCAAGGCGGAAGAGGTCATTGCTTGCTTAGGCAAATGGCGTTTGGTGGGGGCCTATGCCCTAGTAGGAGGTAAAGATGAAAGAACACTATCATAAAGTTTTGGATGAAACCTTCTTTGAAAAGGTGCTAGCTAATGGTTTAACCGTTCGCTTGGTACCTAAACCAGGTTACCACCGCAGTTACGGAATTCTGACGACACACTATGGTTCAGTGGATCAAGTGGTGCGACACAAGCAAACGGGAGAAGAAAAGACCATTCCTGCGGGAGCTGCCCATTTCTTAGAACACAAGATGTTTGAAGGCCAAGGAGGGCTAGATGCTTTTGCGCTCTTTATGAAGCAGGGGGCTATGGCCAATGCTTTCACCCACTACTTTCAGACTTCCTATCTATTCTCTGCTTCCTATTATATTGAACGCAATGTCGAAACCTTACTTGATTTTGTGCAGACGCCTTATTTCACACCAGAAGGCATCGAGAAGGAAAAGGGCATTATCACGCAAGAGCTCTATATGTATCAGGACGATCCTCTCGGGGTCTCCTATCAAGCTCTCAATCAAGCCCTTTATCCCGACCATCCTTTAGGCGTAGATATCCTGGGAACGGAAGAAAGTATTAAGGCCACCACTTATGAAGACCTACGCTTGGCTTATGATACCTTCTACCATCCAAGCAATATGAATTTGATTGTAGTAGGGAACTTTGACCCACAAGCTTTACTAGCTGTCATTGAGGCTAATCAAGCCCGCAAAACATTTGAGCCACCTCGCTATCAAAGGGTAGTAGAAGAGGTGACAGCTCCCGTTCTGCCTAAAACTCAGCTTGAGCGGGAAATCAGTCAGCCAATTATCGAGTTGGCTTGGCGCTTTTCACCACAAAAATTATCGGGCATAGAATTGATTCGCCAACGTATTATTGGGGAAGTCTTTTTCGAATTACTAATGGGACCTATGTCGTCAGCCTATGCTAGCTGGTACCAGCAACAGTGGGTAGATACCAATTTCTACCAGTCTTATCATTTAGACCACAGGATGCACCATTTGGCTATTCATGCCCAGAGTCATCATACATCAGACTTGATTGCTGCAATCAAGGAGCTCTTGGCTAGCTGGCAACATAACCCGGATTTGACTGAGGAGCAGTTGAAACAAGTGGTGACAGGGCGCATTGGTGATTTCTTACAGCACCTAAATTCCTTGGAATTCATTGCTTATGAACTGATTGAAGCCGTGATGGATAGTTACGAACTAGCTGATATCCTGACTTGCCTTCAGGAAATCAAACTATCAGACCTTCAGGAATTTGGTCATCAAGTGCTCTCAGGAGCCTCAGAGGCAGTTGAGGTCCTAGTTAATCCCATAAGTGAATAAGCCGAGGGGTCAAGTCCTTAGTGGGACTTGACCTCTTGATTTTCTAGCAGAAGTTTTATAAGTTTTGGAGAAAAAGATTAACTCCCCTAGTCAGAATATGATATAATACTTCTTGAATGTAGAAAGAAAAGGATGAACGGCGATGAGTGAATTAGGAACAAAATTACGCGATGCCCGCATTGAAAAAGGCTATACCTTAAATACCTTACAACAAATGACAAAAATCCAAAAAAAATACCTTGTGGCCATTGAAGAAGGACGCTTCGAAGAAATTCCTGGTAACTTCTATACTAGAGCTTTTGTAAAACAATATGCTGACATGGTTGGCCTAGATGGGGATAGTTTACTCTTAGATTATCAAAGTGAGCTTGAAGCGGTGGAACATGGCTTATCTCAATATGAAGAGCAGGAGACAGAAGCTATGCCAAGTCGTTTGAATCGTAATCAAGCCCAATCCGAACAATCCCTTTTAGACCGTTACGCTAAGCACCTACCGGTATTAATGTTGGCCGGTGTCTTCATTCTAGTCATGGCCTTTATTACTTGGACCATCTACTCCGTATCCCAACGTGAGCGCCAACAACAAGCCAATAGTTCTAGCGCGACAAGCTTGGTATCATCAGTAGAACCAAGTTCGGCAGCTCAACATGCAGCTAGCAGCAGTAGCGAGACTTCTTCTCAAGCTAAGATTGACGGCGCTGAATTCTTTGGCGATGTTCAAGCTAAGCGCGTTTCTGGTGAAGGAGAAGAGACCACTTACGAACTTTATGCCCCAATGTCTAGTTACAAGTTTACAGTCAAAGGTAAAAACTATGTCTGGGTTGGGGTTTACGAAGATGAGGAAATCACCATGGATACGACGGTAACTGAAGGTGAAACCTTAGATATTAAGGTCAAAGGTCAAACCCGTAGTGTCCGCATACGCTTGGGATACCCTGAAGGGGCCGAGATTCAGGTGAATGGTAAGACTGTGAAAATCGCCAACGACTATATCACAGATTCCATTGTCTTCCGCCTACATGCCGACCAGCCAACTGGCTCAAGAACTAATGAAGCTAATCAAGGCGCTGAAAATCAACAAGGCCAAAACCAAAATCAAGCCCAAGGTCAAGGCTCTTATCAAGGTCCAGCCGTTCTAGATCCAAATCGCCAACAGAACAACGATAATAATGGGCAGTAAGGCCCTAATCAAGAGGGAGGATAGTCATGAATATCGCCAATAAGTTAACGCTCTTGCGCATGCTGATGATTCCGGTCTTTATTCTTTTGGTCTTAAATCCTTCGGCTGATCAAGTTGTGTGGTTAGGGACCGCCATTCCTATTAATCAAGTCTGGGCTGCCTTGGTTTTTGCTCTAGCAAGCTTTACGGACTTTTTGGATGGCTACCTAGCTCGTAAATATCATTTGGTAACCTCTTTTGGGGCATTCTTCGATCCTATGGCTGATAAATTGTTAGTCATGGCGGCACTGATTTTACTAGTTCAATTAGGCTCGGTACCGGGATGGGTGGTTTTCATCATTCTAGCTAGAGAATTGATGGTGACAGGCTTAAGAGTATTGATTGCCCAATCCAATGGTAAGGTCATGGCAGCAGCCATGCCAGGAAAAATCAAAACGACAACTCAAATGCTGGCCATTATCTGCTTCTTATTGCAAGATATGGGACGGTCTGTCTGGGGCTTCTCCCTGGCTAATCTCTTGCTTTATGTCTGCCTCTTCTTCACCATTTACTCGGGTTTGGAATATTTTTATCATGCCCGCTATGTCTTCTCTGATGGACTCAAATAAAGCCGAAAGTAAAAATTAAAAGCCTGAATCTTAGATTTAGGCTTTTTAGTTTGCTTTTTTAGGCTAGTTTTAAGATATAACAGGAGAAGGAGGGGAGATAGGAAGCGAAATAGGTTAATTTTATACAAAATTAGTTAGGTTCATATGTCCGATTTTTAATTATGGTTGCCTACAACATGCCTGTAACATATTTGTTATCCGCCAACCCTTGTAAGTTTCTGTGACTTTGATAGAATAGGAATGAAGTAACTATCGAAAGGAAGGTGTCGTATGCAACTCTGGATTTTAGTATGTATTTTACTGGTTGTAGCCATCGTCTTATTTGCCTTATCCATTTATGTCAAGGATGACAACGTTCAGGATCAATTGGACGAATTTACAGCTCAACAATCACAAGAATTCTATGCCATGAAGACGCGCTTAGCTGAGCTTGAAAAAGCAGCTCGCGAGCAAGAAGTTGTCAAAGTTGAGGCGCCTGCGCAAACAGGCAACCACTATGTGGAAGCTGAAGCAGAACCAGCTTTGGAAGTTAATCTTGACGATGTGTCAGATTTAACTCGCGAAGAAGTAATCCGTCTCTACTCACAAGGTTACACCATGCATGAGATTTCTCACCATGTAGCCTTATCTCAAGAAATTATCCAATCCATCGTTGACGATTACATTGAGAACCGTTAACAGACGACAAGGAGGAATAGTATGAAATTATCGCGTAACACCTTACGCTCACTAGCTGTCGGCGTCTTGGCCTCAGCAGTGGTTACGGCTGCTTTTGCCCTATCTCAAGGTCAATTGCCTGTCCAAGGTGTCAATGGGACTAACGTCTTGAACGGCGGGACAACGACAGCCAACGCTGATCAACAAGCGCGTCTTGATGCTTTATCAAGCGAAAAAGCTGCTTTGGAATCAACCCAAAACACCTTGAACGCTTCCTTAGCTTCACTCAAAGAACAAGCTTCACGTCAAAGCAGTGAATTAGAAGCCTTAAAGAGTCATTCAACTTCTTCTTCAAGTGCAAGTAATGAATCTTCAAGCACATCAAGTGAAGGTTCAAGCTCAAGCTCTAATGAAGCAAGCCAAGCAGATGCGACAGAAGCTGGCCAGGAAGAAACCAATAATACCGAAACTGCAGGGCCTAGAAATGGGCAATGGACTACAGAAGGTGGTAACTTCACTGTTAACCCAGGGGACACATCCGAAGATGTTGCTCAAAACTTGTATGATGCTGGGATTATCAGCTCACCAGATGTCTTCTTGGAAGTGGTAGATCAATGGGATCTATCCACACTCCTGATTGCAGGGACCTATGAGTTGAATTCTGGTATGAATGTTAATACAATCGCAGAAATTTTAACCAACGGGGCCTACTATTGGCAACCATAGGAATGATGAGGTGGAGATGCATTCTCCATCTCTTTTTTTATGGAATTTAGGGAAAATAGCCAGAATGGTCTAAAAAAGTGGCAAAATCATGAGAATAATCGGCATCAAGACTAGAATTTTTTCTCATAATTGTGTAAAATAGGGAAGAGAGTATCTAAATTGCATTAGGAGGCGATTAAATGGAAGATACAAAAAAACACCGCGTATTAATTATTGAGGATGAAAAAAACCTCGCGCGCTTTGTTGACTTAGAACTTCAGCATGAAGGCTATGAAACGGCCATCTGTCATGACGGACGAAAGGGTTTGGAGACTGCCCTTAATCAGGAATGGGATGTTATCCTATTAGATTTAATGTTACCTGAATTGAACGGTCTAGAAGTCTGCCGTCGAATTCGTCCCATTAAGGACACCCCTATTATTATCATGACGGCGCGTGATTCCGTTATTGACCGCGTATCTGGTCTAGACCAAGGGGCAGATGACTACATTGTTAAGCCATTTGCCATTGAGGAATTATTGGCGCGCTTGCGGGCACTCTTCCGTCGCATTGACCATAACAAGGAAGAGAAGAATCAATCCCAGCAGTCATCCGTTAAATACCGCAACTTGGTTATTGAGAAGAAGGGCAGAATCGTTAAACGTGATGATCAAGTCATTGATTTAACTAAGCGTGAGTACGAACTCTTGCTCTACTTGATGGAAAACCTCAATACGGTTATGTCTCGTGAAGTCCTACTAGACAAGGTATGGGGCTACAAGACAGAAGTCGAAACCAATGTAGTGGATGTCTACATTCGTTATCTCCGCAACAAAATTGATGTTCCTGGCAAGGATTCTTATATCCAGACCGTTCGCGGGACAGGCTATGTCATGAGAACCTAGTCATGAGATTACCGAGTTTCCAGCTTAAACAGCCACTTTCGCTTAAATGGAAGTGGAGTATCTTATTATTTTTAGTCTTTAATCTTATTGGGGTTGCCAGTTTAATGGGATACCGGCACTTGAGTCAAGAACAAGCCCTTGCTGCCATTAAGGCTAATGGTCAGATGCGCTTGGATCAAACGCAGTCTGTGCTCAAGGCAGCCAAATTAGATATTGATCGACTGGGGACCAATGCAGAGAATGCAAAGGCTGATGACTTGTCACTTTTAGCGGCTTTGGAAAATCCTGAAACTAGTTTGCGCCTCTATAATAGTGCCAATCAATTAGTTTATGAGACACGTCGTCTGGATGTGCCGACTGTGGCAGCATCGCCTCAAGTGGATATCTATCCTTATAAGAAACAACTTTTAGTCATAGGAACGGTTAGTTTGCCAGGAAGGGATGGGGCGACCGGGGGAACCCTGCAATATATCTATCGTCCCCTTCAATATCAGGACTGGTTAGCTAAGCAACAGCAACTAAGTAATTGGGTCTTGGTCGCCATTTTATTGTTATCCCTTGTCTTTGCCTATGGTTTAGCGCGTTATCTTTTACTTCCTTTGGAGTATCTTAATAATACGCTGGACTTGGTGGAAGAAGAGAGTTTGTCAACCATCCGGATTCGCAAACCGCGCAGTAATGACGAGTGGAGTGATTTGAACATTCATATCAATCGCCTCCTGGACAAAATTGATGGCTATGTTCAAAATCAAAAGCAATTTGTGGAAGACGTCTCTCACGAATTGCGGACGCCAGTCGCCATTGTAGAAGGCCATTTGCAAATGCTTAATCGTTGGGGTAAAGACGATCCCGAGATTCTAGCTGAGTCCATTGATGCCTCCTTACAAGAGATAACCCGCATGAAAGACCTAGTCCAAATGATGTTAGACTTGTCGCGGGCAGATCATGCTGAAGTTGACTACAAGGATGAAATGACCGAAATTTATACCACAACGCGCCAGGTCTTCAATAACTTTGTTATGCTCTACCCTAATTTCCGTTTTTATCTGGACTCGGAAGGGGAGGACAAGGAACTTTATGTCAAAATCTATCGCAATCACTTTGAGCAGATTTTGATTATTCTCCTGGATAACGCGGTCAAGTATAGTACCGATCGCCAAGAAATCCATATCGCGGTCAGTGCTTCCTTCACGACGGTCGAAATCGCCATTCAAGATTTCGGTGAGGGTATGAGCCAGGAAGACAAGCAAAAAGTCTTCGGACGCTTCTACCGGGTGGATAAGGCACGTTCCCGCCAGAAAGGTGGGAATGGCTTAGGCCTTAGCATCGCCAAGCAATTGGTGGATAGTTATAAGGGCCGAATCTATGTGGAGAGTGTGCTCCACCATGGTTCCATCTTCTATGTAGAATTCCCAATTTTGCTGGACAAGGCAGAAATTGAGAAGAACAAGAAGAAGGTTTTGACCAAAAATTTATAAGCCTAGAGAGGATGGGAAGCTTCCCATCCTTTTATTTGTTTGAATTAAGACGCGTCATCCCTCGGGCTAGAGGATGATTTTACCTTGACTAGACGAAAATACTTGAAAAAGAGAGCGTATTTTTATATAGTTAGAAGGTGAAAACTTTCGGAAATGAGTGAAGTAATTTTGAAAAAACAACGTAACTGGCAATTGATGGCCCTCTTGGTCGTCGTTGTATTGATTGCATCAGGCTGTGTGTCCTATGATGCTAATGGTCAACCTTATGGGGCGGTCTATGAATATCTGGGTAAACCAGCCGCTGCCTTCCTAGACTTCTTAGCGGGCTTCTTATTCAATAGCTATGGTTTAGCTATTATCATTGTGACCTTGCTAACACGGGTCTTCATGTTGCCATCCTCCCTGAAGATGACGCGTGATACCATGATTAGCCAGGCGCGTATGAAGGTGGCCCAACCAGAAATCAACGAGATTCAAGAAGAAATCAATGCAAGTAAAGATCAAGCAGAGCGTGCTCGCTTGCAACAAGAGTTGATGGGTGTCTACAAGAAATACAACATCAACATGCTAGGTGGTTTATCTGGCTGCTTGCCACTGCTCTTACAAATGCCAGTCATCTCGGCCGTTTATGCCGCGATTCGGACTTCGCAAGCTATTCAAAACTCTACCTTCTTAGGTATCCAGTTAGGGCAACGTTCAACCCTAATTGTGATTCTGGTGGTTGCTGTCTCTGTTCTTCAAAGCTGGCTCATGCAAAAACAAATGCCAAGCACACCAGGTAATGAGAAGGCCGGTCAAACAAGTCAAGTCATGTTCTGGATGAACCCAATCCTCTTTGGTTGGATGACTTGGACAACAGATGCTGGTTTAGGTCTCTACTTCTTGGCAGGGGCAGTCTTCATGATTGGGCAACAGCTCTACACTAACCATGTAGTCAAACCAAAGATTCAAGAAATCATTGACCAAGATATGGCTAAGGTAGAGGTAACGCCACGTCGTCCGCGTAAGGATGTAACTGCCCAAGCAACTAAGGAAGCTAACCGTAACCGTCTCGTGCCAACTAAGGAAAGCGTTGGGGCTGCAGGCTCAAAACGCCGAAATGCGGGTAAACAACAAGGTCGCTAATTTTAATAGGAGAGGCTGAGAAATCTCAGCCTCTTTTACTTTTGCCAGAAGGTAGGGTGGCCTCAAAAAGTCTTGATCAATATGAGCGCAAATGGCCAAAAAAGTCCCTAAAAATAGGGTTTGAAACTTTTCTATTGGGGGCTTTTGTGGTAAAATAAAACTATTGATTTACTGCAAGTAATGGAAGGTATGGAGGTTCGAAATGTCAGCAAGTCGTGGGTTACTCATTGTCTTATCTGGCCCGTCCGGAGTAGGAAAAGGGACAGTGCGGGCAGCAGTCTTTGCCAATAATCAGTTTCAGTATGTATACTCAGTGTCAGCCACTACGCGCGCTCAGCGCCCAGGGGAAGTTGATGGCAAGGATTATTATTTTGTAAGTCGCGAAGAGTTCGAGACCATGATTCAAAATGAGGACCTACTAGAATATGCTGAATATGTGGGCAACTATTACGGTACACCAATTCAGAAAATTGAAGAAAACCTAGCGGCTGGTCACGATGTCTTCTTGGAAATTGAAGTTCAAGGTGCCATGAAGGTTAAGGAGCGTATGCCAGAAGGAATCTTCATCTTCTTAGCACCACCTAACTTGGAAGAGCTAGAATCCCGGATTACAGGTCGGGGTACAGATGCCGCGCATGTCATCCAAGAGCGCATGGCGACAGCCAAGGAAGAAATCGAATTGATGCAGCATTATGACTATGTCGTAGTTAACGACCAAGTCCAACATGCAGTCGACAAGATTAATGCCATTATTCAATCAGAACATCTCAAGGTCGAACGTGTAGTGGATCAAATCCGACACGACATGGAAACTTATTACGAAAAGGAGCGGATTTAGCCATGATGTTATACCCATCAATTGATAAATTATTAGAGAAAGTACCTTCCAAATACAGCTTGATTATTTTAGCTAGCAAACGATCACACGATTTGCAAGTCTACCAGAACCCACAACTAGACAAGTATGAGTCAGTTAAGGCCGTAGGTAAGTCACTCGAAGAAGTCATTGACGGCAAATTATATATCAAAGAAGACTAGTCAAGAAACTACTATGAGGACGTGTGTATGCAGTTCATATCATAGTAGTTTTTTCTACCAATTCCCCTGAATTCATTCGGAGAAAGGAGCCTGCCCATGTTTGTCAAGGTGATTGTCGATATTCCGGCTGCCCAAGTCAATCGACCCTTTGATTACCAAGTCCCTGAGGCCTATCAGGATAGTCTACAACTCGGCATGCGGGTACAAGTTCCTTTCGGCAATCGTCAATTGCTTGGCTTTGTGGTGGGCATTCACCATACCAGTGACTTCAAGGGGACACTCAAGCCCATTACAGCAGTCCTAGACTATGAATCCTTTATTAACGAGGAGTTACTAGACTTGAGTGAGCATCTGGCCCAGACCTTACAAGCCTTCCGCATTAATGTCTTGCAAGCCATGTTGCCTGCCATGCTCAAAGTCAAATACCAGAATATCTTTCTGATTCATCAGCCCCAAGCTCTCAGCGACTATCGGGTACCAAGTGACTGGCTCAATCAGAGCCAACTTGATAAGGACCAGGTAGAGGCGCATTTAAGTCGTAATCAAATCAAGCAATTACTGGACCAGGGCGCCCTAGAATTGGTCTATCAGGTCCAAGACCAGACCACCACTAAGACCCAGACCATGATTGAGCTGGCTATGCCGGCTGAGGCAATCCAACAGGTCATCCAAGAGCTACCCGCTAGAAGTCAGAAAGTAGCTCAGCTCTTGACCTATCTCTTGGAATCGGGTCAGCCCCAGTGGGAACAACAAGCCCTCTTGGCAGCTAGCCAAGTCAGCGCTAGCAGCCTTAAGACAGCTCTCAAACATGGTTATATCAAGTCCCAAAAAATTAGTGTCTATCGAGACCCCTTGGCTCATCTGGAGGTCGAGCAGAGTCATAGTCGCACCTTGACTGCGGCTCAGGAGGAGGTCTATGAGCAGGTTGCCCAGGCACTAGAAGCACATCAGGACCAGACCTTCTTACTAGAAGGTGTCACTGGTAGTGGTAAGACCGAAGTCTATTTGCAACTGATGGCCAAGGCCAGCCAAATGGGCCGGGGCGCTATTCTACTAGTTCCTGAAATTGCCTTAACCCCGCAAATGGTACGTCAGGTTAAGAGTCGCTTTCAAACTGGGGTGGCGGTCCTGCACTCAGGTTTGACAAACTCTCAGAAATACGATGAGTGGCGCCGCATTATTCGGGGCCAAGCCACCATTGTCGTGGGGGCCCGGTCTTCGATTTTTGCGCCTATTCGTGATCTAGGTCTAGTCATCATTGACGAAGAACATGAGACGACCTACAAGCAATCAGATACGCCACGCTATCATGCCAGAGAAGTGGCCATCTGGCGCTGTCACTATCATCAGGCACCGCTGCTTCTAGGATCTGCGACCCCTTCGCTAGAGTCTCGCTCGCGCGCCCAGGTAGGGCGTTACCAACATCTGCGCCTGCCTGAACGTGTTAACGGACGGCCTTTGCCGCCAGTTACCCTGGTGGATATGACCAAGGAAATGGTCCAACATACCACGGACGAATTATCTTCTGTCCTCAAGGACAAGATTGCTGACCGTCTAGCTAAGGGGCAACAGATTGTGCTCTTACTTAATCGGCGGGGCTACGCCTCTTATATGCTCTGTCGGGAATGTGGCCAAGTCATTCAATGCCCACGTTGCGATATTTCCTTAACCTATCACAAGCATGAGCATCGGCTCAAATGTCATTACTGTGACTACCAAAGCCCAGTACCTGACCGCTGTCCTAACTGCCATAGTGACTATCTCAGAACTTTTGGCTTAGGAACGCAGAAGATTGAGGAATTACTCAATCAGCATTTTCCTGACGCGCGTGTCATCCGCATGGATATGGATACCACACGCAAGAAGGGCCAACACGAAGCCCTCTTGGATAGCTTCCGTCGCCATGAAGCGGATATTCTCCTAGGAACTCAAATGATTGCCAAGGGTCTGGACTTTGAGAACGTGACCCTAGTCGGCGTAATCAATGCCGATACGGCCCTCAACCTACCGGATTTCCGGGCAGGGGAGAAGACCTTCCAACTCTTGACCCAAGTAGCTGGTCGAACAGGTCGGGGACGTTTCGAGGGTGAGGTCCTGATTCAAACCTATAATCCAGACCACTATGTTATGCAATTGGCCCAGCAACATGATTATGAATCCTTCTTCTACTATGAGATGAAGCGGCGTCATTTAGGCCATTATCCGCCTTATTTCTATACCACTTTAATTACCATTTCTAGCAAATACCAGGCCAAGGCCCAAGCTATGAGCCACCAAGTTAAGCAAGCCCTCTTGGCAAGTGGGGCAGCGATTGAGATTCTTGGTCCCAGCCAGGGCGCTATTGCTCGGATTAATGAACGCTATTATTTCCAACTCTTACTCAAGTACAAGGATGGTCAAGTCATCAAGGAAAGCCTCGGGGCCATCTTGGACCAATCTCAGCTTGAAGCCAAGCAGGGGATTTATATCACCATTGACCACGAGCCACTCTTTTTCAACTAGTGAGGTGTATCGAACATGAAAAAAATTATCTTTATGGGAACGCCACAGTTTGCGGCAGAAATTCTCCAAGGCTTACTCGAGCATGCCTCCTACCAGGTCATTGCGGTAGTGACCCAGCCAGACCGTCCGGTCGGACGCAAGCGGGTTTTGACCCAGTCACCCGTTAAGCAATTGGCCTTGGCCCATGATATTCCCCTCTACCAACCTGAACGCATTAGTCGTTCTGAGGAATTAGAAGAACTGATTAATCTAGATGCTGACATTATCGTGACGGCGGCTTATGGTCAGTTCATTCCTACCCGTCTTATTAATTCAACGCCCCATACGGCTATTAATGTCCATGCTTCGCTACTACCTAAGTATCGCGGCGCTGCGCCTATCCATTATGCTATTTGGAAGGGCGATCATGAGACCGGTATTTCCATTATCTACATGACCAAGGAAATGGATGCAGGGGATATTCTAGCCCAACGTTCCTGTGTCATCGAATCAGATGAGACCGTGGGTGCCCTCTTTGGTAAGTTAGCTATTATCGGGCGGGAACTGCTGCTCGATACTCTCTTCAAACTTTTTGCCAATGAGATTACAGCGGTAGAGCAAGATGTCAGCCAAGTGGTCTTTTCGCCTTCAATTACCAAGGAACAAGAACAGCTTAATTGGTATGAGTCTGCTCACCAAGTGGACTGTCATGTTCGGGCCTTCAATCCTTTTCCTTCGACTTATACGGTCTTAGGAGACTTGCGGATTAAGGTTTGGGCAGGAGCACCAATGGATTATGAGCCAAGCCCAGAAGATTTAGCCGCAGAGCCAGGGACCATACTGGCCTATAAACGTAAACACCTGATTGTTAAGTGTGGTCAGGATTCCTATTATGGTATCCGTGAGTGGCAGGAGTCTGGCAAGAAGCGCCTAAGCCTAGAAGACTATTTCAAGGGCAATGATTTGGCGCAATTAACAGGCCAAGTTTTTGCTTCGCCACAAGTAGAAGAAGAGGAAGCTCATGAAAGTTAAGTCACTAGCCGCTAAGCGGCTCAAGCATAATGTCCGCTTTCAGGCCTTACAGCTCCTAGTAGAGATTGACTGGCATGACCAGTATTCCAATGTCCTTCTCAATCGGGCGCTGAGCCAGACAGAGCTCAAGCCAGTCGACCAAGGGCTTTTGGTTAATTTAGTCTACGGTAGCATTCAACATCGTTTGACCCTGGATTTCTACTTGGAACCTTTCATCAAAGGCAAGAAGTTAGAGGCATGGATTCGCTCCCTCTTAAGAATGACCGTCTATCAGATGCTTTATCTAGAGCGGATTCCGGACCATGCGGCCATTAACGAAGCGGTTAACATTGCCAAAGTCAATGGACACGCAGGCCTAGCCGGGCTAGTCAACGGCGTCTTACGCAATTTCCGTCGTCAGGAACTACGCTCCTTGGATACAGTGACAGACCCAGTTGAAGCCCTCAGCATTCAATACAGTATGGCCCCTTGGATTGTGTCCCTCTTACAAGAACAGTATGATCACGCAAGCTTGGCTGATTTATTGGCTAGCCTCAATCAACGGCCACGTCTAACTGCCAGAATTCAAGCCCATCCCAATGAACGCGACCAAATCCTGGCCCAGCTAAGGGCAGCCGGCTATCAGGTTGAGGCCGGCAACCTATCGCCCTATGCTATTGAAAGCTTAGATGGTCGTATTCTGGAGTCGCCTGCCTTTCAAGCGGGGCGCTTGACTATTCAGGATGAATCTTCTATGTTGGTAGCGCCGATTGGCCGGCCGGTGGCAGGCCAGCGACTTTTGGATGCCTGTAGTGCCCCTGGAGGCAAGGCCACGCATATGGCCTATTTACTAGGGGCAGGGCACTTGGATGCCCTAGATATTTCTCAGGCCAAGCTAGACTTGGTGGCGGGACACATGGAACGCCTAGGCTTAAGCCAACAAGAAGGCTTGAACATTTCGCTTCATGCGACAAATGCCTTAGACTTTATGCCCCCAAGCGGGACACTCTATGATATAATCTATTTGGATGCACCATGTTCAGGTCTCGGCCTCATGCGTCGCAAACCGGAAATTAAATACACTAAGCAAGCAAGCGATATTGAAGCACTTAGCAAGCTTCAGAGTCAGCTCTTAGACCATGTTGCCAGTCTGCTCAAACCAGGCGGAACCTTAGTCTATTCAACCTGTACCTTGGCTCAAGCTGAAAACCAAGCCCAGGTCCAGGCCTTCTTGGCAAGACAGGCTGACTTCCAACTAAGTCCTATAGGGCCAGAAGAAGTTCAAGGAGCGTCAGTTCTGACTGCAGATGGCATGATTGAAGTCTTGCCACAAGACTACTTGACCGATGGCTTCTTCATTGCACGTATGACTAAGTCAGCCTAGCTTGCACTAAAATCAACTTATGAAGGAAACAGAGGTGACTACATGAAACTTGCACTATGTTCCAATATCGGGAAACGTCGAACAACCAACCAGGATTATGCGGATTATTTTCTTAATGATTTTGGACAACTCCTGCTCATCCTCTGTGACGGGGTAGGGGGCCATTTGGGTGGCGACGTGGCCAGTCAACGTACCACCCAATATATTGGGCAATATTTCCAAGATTTGAACCAGGCCTTAGCACCTGAACAGGTGTCAGCTTGGATTGAAGGGACTTTAAAGCTAGTCAACCAACAAATTTATCAAGAAGCCCAAGCCGATAAGAACTTGAATGGCATGGGGACTACTATTGTCTTGGCTTTGATTGTCGATGGCACTATCTATTTAGGCCATGTAGGGGATAGTCGCGCTTATATCTACAAGGAAGGTAAGCTCCAGCAATATACGGAGGATCATTCCTTGGTTAACGAATTGATTCGGGCCGGGGAAATTACCTTGGAAGAATCCTATCTTCATCCCCATCGTAATGCCGTCACCCAATCCATTGGTTTGACGCATCCACTGGAGGTAGCCATTCAGACCGTACCAAGCCAGGAGGCGGAAATGTTGCTCCTATGCTCTGATGGTTTGACCAATATGGTGTCACCTCAAGCCTTGGAAGAGCTCTTCCAGTCATCGCGCCAAGAGGCAGATTTTGCCCAACAATTAATTGCAGCAGCTAACGAAGCCGGAGGCATGGATAACATTTCCGTTATCATTGCTTCAGACTTAAGCACAGAAAACTTAGAGGAGGTATCTGAATGGAAATAGGCGATAAATTATCAGGCAGATACCTGCTGACAGACTTTATCGGGCAGGGTGGGATGGCCAATGTTTTCCTAGCCCAAGACTTAATCTTAGAAAGACAAGTAGCCGTTAAAGTCCTGCGTTTTGACTTCCAAGACAACCAGGATGCCATCCGTCGCTTCCAACGTGAAGCTATGTCGGCTAGCCAATTGCTGCACCGCAACATTGTCGAAATCTATGATGTCGAGGAGAAAGAAGACCAGCAATACATTGTCATGGAGTATGTGGATGGGACAGATCTTAAGACCTATATTCGTCAAAATGCACCCCTATCTTTAGAACTAGTGGTGCTGATTATGAGTCAAATCCTGTCGGCTATTGAAGTGGCGCATAAGAACCAAATTATTCACCGGGATATTAAGCCTCAGAATATTTTGATTACCAAGACGGGCGCTATTAAGATTACCGACTTTGGGATTGCCATTGCCCTGTCGGATACTTCTATTACTCAGACTAATACGCTCTTGGGTTCGGTTCATTACCTATCGCCTGAGCAAGCGCGTGGTAGTAATGCGACTGTTAAGTCGGATATCTACGCCCTAGGGGTCGTCCTCTATGAATTGATTACTGGCTCTGTGCCATTTGACGGTGAATCGGCTGTTTCGGTGGCCCTCAAGCACTTCCAGGAAGAATTCCCACGTATCCGTGACAAGATGGACTATGTGCCGCAAAGCTTGGAAAACGTAGTCCTCAAGGCTACTGCTAAGGATCCAGCCAACCGTTACGATTCTGTTCACAGTATGTTAGCAGACTTATCGACGGCACTCAATGCTAGCCGCATGAATGAGCCGGTCTTTGTCCCCAATGCTAGTGGTCAGGCGCGAGTTCAAATGAAACCTATTAAGCCAGTCAAAACACCGGTTGCGGCTCCAATTGAAGCACCAGAACCCATCGATTATGATGCCTATCAACGTATTGACGAGGTGGCACCTTTGGATAAGCCACGTCGTAAACGTCGGATTGCGGCCTGGCTCTTGGCCATCATCAGTCTCTTAGTCATTTGCGGTGGCGTCTATATCGCCTATACGCGCTTGACCGAGTATACTTCTGTGCCGGAAGTAGCCAAGCTCAGCAAGGATGAGGCGGTACAGAAAATTCAAGCAGCCAATCTACAAGTAGGAGCCATTAAGCAGACTTGGAGTGACAGTATTCCTCAGGGTCAGGTGATTAAATCAACACCAGGCTCAGGCGCTCGGATTCGCAAGGCTTCAACGGTCGATTTAGAAATCAGTAACGGGAAAGAACAGGTTGAAATTGGCAACTATGTCGGTCAAGATTATGAATCGGTTCGCTCCCAACTGACAGCAGCCAACTTTATTGTAGAGCGTCGTGACTTTGCTTCTACGCCAGAGAATAATGGTAAGATTTTAGCCCAAAGTGTGGAGCCAGGTTCCAAGGTAGTGCCAAGCAATACCTCCCTAGTCTTTACCGTAGGGAAGGTGGCAGACTCCACCACCATGCAGGATTTCAATAACTTGCCATTGGAAATGGTGCAAAACTTCGCGGAAGCTAACGGATTGACGGTTGACGTCAGCGAAGACTATGACAATGATATTCCTAAAGGGCGTGTCATCAGCCAAAGGCCTAAATATGGCGTTGCCCTGAGTCAAGGCGATACCATCAAGGTTACCGTTTCGAAAGGTCGTAAAGAAGAGAAGGTTCTGACGGCAGTTCAACGGGTAAATATTGAGTACGTGCCAAAATATGCTAGCACGGACGTCAACCAACGTAACCCATTGCCAAATAAGATTCAGGTCTTCATTGGCGATAGCCGCAACAATATTAATACGCTGGCCCAAGAATTTGAGATTTCAGAGTCTCGCAGCATCGAGATCCTACTCTATATTATGGAAGGCGGCGTTGGTCAATACCGCGTCATGCGGGATGGCGAAGTCATTGCAGAGAGCAATGAAGTTTATCCAAATGACAATTAACCTCAGGAGGCTAGAAAATTCTAGCCTCTTTTTGATAGCAGAGTCGGACTGATAGTCTGGAAAGTTTGGTCAGCCAGAACTGACAAGGCGCTTAAAATATGGTACCATTAAATCAGTATCAAGCAGAGGGTGACAGTATGGCAGAAGACAAAGTAATCATCAAAGAAGGCATTATTTCCCAGTCTCTCAGTGGCTTTTATTCGGTGCGGTCTGAGGGCCAAACCTATGTGACCAAGCCCAGGGGAAATTTCCGTCACCAGCAGCTTAAGCCCTTGGTGGGGGACCATGTCACCTTTGAATGGGAGGAAGGCCTAGACCCAAAGGCCGACCAGGCCCTAGGCCGCTTGATTGAGGTCCTGCCTCGTCGTAATCAATTCGTTAGACCAAGTGTGGTCAATGTCGATGATGCGCTCGTGGTCATGTCGCTAGTAGAACCGGACTTCTCCTATTCCCTAGTCGACCAATTTCTAGCCTCTGTGACTTCCCATGGCATTGAGCCCCATCTGATTCTGACCAAATACGACCTCCTGCTAGCACAAGAAGGTGAGGAACAAGCCCAAGATCGTGTCGCCCAGATCCAAGCCCTTTATGAAGCCGCCGGTTATACGGTAACCGTCATGGATCCAGAATCGGATGCATTAGCTAATCTCAGTCAACTCTTGCATCAAGGTCTTTACGTGGTGATGGGCCAGTCTGGGGTCGGCAAGTCTACCTTGCTCAACCAGCTCCTACCCCAAGTTAACATTGAAACCGGTGAAATTAGTCACTATCTGGGGCGTGGGCGCCATACCACAAGGGAAGTAACCCTCTATCCCTTGAATCAGGCTTTGATTGCTGACACACCAGGCTTTTCGGCCCTAGATTTCGAGCAGATTGAGAAGGATCAAGTAACCCAACTCTTCCCGGAAATTCAAGAACTCAGCCAAGAATGTCGTTTCCGTTCCTGTCTCCATTTGGAAGAACCGGGTTGTGCGGTCAAGCAAGCATTAGAAGCGGGGGGCTTGGCTGCTAGTCGCTATCAATCCTATTGTCAATTAGTCCAAAAAATTGACCAACGTAAACCCCAATACCATCTCAAAAAACGTCGTTAAGGAGAAAACTTTATGTATATTGCACCTTCCATGTTGAGTGCCGATTTTAATAACCTGGCCCAATCCATCCGAATGGTTGAAGAGGCTGGAGCTGACTACCTACACATTGATATTATGGACGGGGACTTTGTACCCAACATTTCCTTTGGGCCTATGCTCTATCAAGGCTTGCGCGCTCAGTCTAAGTTAGTCTTTGATGTTCACATGATGGTGACCAATCCGGAACGCTACGTGGACCAAGTAGTCAAAGCGGGCGCAGATGTGGTGACCGTTCATGTGGAGGCGACGCCTCATATTCATCGTGCCTTGCAGTTAATCAAGGCAGCAGGTGCCAAGGCGGGGGTTGTCATTAATCCAGGCACGCCAGTTTCGGCCATTGAGGCAGTCCTAGGCCAAGTAAACCAAGTCTTAGTCATGACAGTTAATCCAGGTTTTGGTGGCCAAGCCTTTATTCCCGATACCTTGGACAAAGTCCGCCAATTAGCTGATTTGCGCCAAAAACAAGGCTATAGCTATCTAATTGAAGTTGACGGTGGAGTGAATGACAAGACGGCTGCTGACTGTCTAGCGGCGGGCGCAGATATCCTAGTAGCAGGTTCTTACGTCTTCGGGC
Source organism: Abiotrophia sp. (assembly GCF_057275535.1). NCBI lineage: Bacteria > Bacillati > Bacillota > Bacilli > Lactobacillales > Aerococcaceae > Abiotrophia > Abiotrophia sp. The sequence continues at coordinate 53,113 of NZ_DBHIRJ010000001.1, read as the reverse complement.
ATTCAGATCCAGCCCAAGCGATTCAGACGCTCAAAGATTTAGCTTAGGCAGAATAGGAAGTAGGGGGCAGTCTAAATGGCGACAGTATGTGTCATTGTTTGTGGGGGTGGACCTAATCCAGCCCTTGATCAGATTGAAAATTTAATCCAAGCCTATGACCAAGTTTATTTTGTAGGGGCTGATCGTGGGGCCCTAAGATTAGTCAGAGCAGGTTATGTACTGGATGTGGCCTTGGGCGACTTTGATTCGGTATCAGAAGAAGAGCGCCAAGTCATTGAGGCGCACAGCCAGGAATTTCAAGCCTTCCCTAGCGAGAAGGATGATACTGATGGCCATTTGGCCTTGGACATGGCCATGACCCGCTGGCCGGAGGCAGATTATGTGGCGCTTGGTTTTCTAGGTGAAAGGGGCGGGCGGCTGGACCATTTCTTAGCTAATATTTGGCTGGTCCATCAGCCACGCTTTCAAGCAGGTCTGTCTCGTCTTAGCTTACTGGAGGCTCACCACAAGGTGCGTTTCTTAGAGCCTGGTCAGCATGTCTTGGCCTATGAACCTTGTCTCTACCTGTCCGTCATTAGCCTGACACCAGTTCAAGGCCTGTCCATTCAAGGGGCCAAGTACACCTTGCCAGCAACCGATTTTGCTAGTCCCCAATCCCTGATTAGCAATGAATACAAAGCCAGTCAGGAACCTGTGGAGATTGCCTTTGAGTCGGGTCTGGTCATGATTTTCTGGGTCAATCAAGTGTAAAAACCGAAAAAATCCCCCTCAAAGACTTGTCAAATGAGGGAAAATATGATAAATTAGTTCAGTATGATAAAGCAGAGACATTAAGCTCCTGCAGCGAAAAGGAGGAAACAAGAATGGCTAAAGAATGTTATTTCACTGGGCGTAAAGCTCGTTCAGGTAACACTCGTTCAAAAGCGATGAACAAAACAAAACGTCGTTTCGGCGCTAACTTACAAAAAGTACGCATCTTAGTGGATGGCGAACCTAAGAAAGTTTGGGTTTCTGCTCGTGCTTTAAAATCAGGTAAAGTAGAACGCGTTTAATAGCGATGATCCCAGTCCCTTGGATTGGGGCTTTTTTTTGAATAAGACCTCCTCTGTCTAGACAAGTATAGAAGACAGGCCCCCAGTTTGGAATGGTCTTTATCTTAATGAGTGCACAATCAAGCATTTTATGCTAAAATAGATATGATATATTAGATGTGAGGAGGAAATCGCATGACAATCAAAATCCAAACACCCAATGGACAAGTGTCCCTAACTCAAGATGTGATTTCAACAGTTGTCGGCACTGCCGTAACAGATAACTACGGTGTGGTCGGAATGGTAAGTAAGAACTTCTTCCGTGATAACTTAATTGAGATTCTAGGACAAGAGAATTACTCCAAAGGGGTTGTCATCACCCAACGTGGGGATGATGTTCTCGTGGATGTCTACATCTTAGTGTCTTACGGGACTAAGATCTCAGTTATCTGCCAAAATATTCAACAAGCCGTGAAATACAGTGTTGAACAATTGCTGGGCTTCGAAGTCAGCTATGTCAATGTTCACGTACAAGGCGTAAAAATTGATTAAGTCAACCGTATAAAACGGTAAGGAGGATAAAAATTGGAATTGAAACAATTAACGGCAAAAGAGTTTGTGCCTATGGTTGTAGCCGGAGCGGAACGCTTAACATCCAATGTCGAATTAATTAACTCACTCAACGTATTCCCAGTGCCAGATGGTGATACCGGGACTAACATGAACATGACCTTCGTTTCTGGGGCGGAAAACCTCAAATCCAGTCAAGCTAGTCACGTCGGTGAATTAGCTGGCGCCTTAGCCAAGGGACTATTGATGGGGGCGCGTGGTAACTCTGGGGTTATCTTATCTCAGATTTTCCGTGGTTTCTCACAACGTATTAAGGAAGAAGAAGCCTTAGACGCTAAGCATTTTGCCCAAGCCTTCTTAGGTGGGGTAGAATCAGCCTATAAGGCAGTCATGAAACCTGTCGAAGGGACTATTTTGACTGTTGCCCGTGAATCTGCTTTGCGCGGTGAGAAGGCTGCTGAGAAGACCGATAACATTATTGAAGTTATGAAAGCCATTGTTGAGGGCGCTCAATTGGCCTTAGACAAAACACCTGAATTATTGCCAGTCTTGAAACAAGTTGGCGTAGTCGACTCTGGTGGTAAAGGCTTGCTCTGCGTCTACGAAGGTTTCTTGTCGTCCTTGACAGGAGAGACCGTAGTAGAAGTTAAGGCAGCTCCTGCAGCTCCTGGCCACTCTCACGCTATGTTCGAAGATGGCAATGAGCCACCAATGGCTTTAGAAGATATTACCTTTGGTTACTGTACGGAAATTATGGTTCGCATTGGCCAAGGCCCAACAGTTGAGAAGGCCTTTGACTATGAAGCCTTCCGTAGCACCCTCAACACCAAAGGGGACTCCCTCTTGGTCGTAGCGGACGATGAAATCGTCAAAGTTCACATCCATACTGAGAACCCAGGCGAAATTATGCAATTGGGTCAGGAATTTGGGGAACTGATTAAAATCAAAGTCGACAACATGCGTGAACAAGTCCGTGGCTTAGAAGCGGAAGAGCATGCCATGAAGGAAGCTCCAGTAGAGGCTGCACCAAAAGTTCCTTATGCTATTATTGCGGTAGCAGCAGGTGAAGGTGTGGGTCAACTCTTTACTGATCTAGGGGTTGCCAAAGTCTTGGCCGGTGGTCAAACCATGAACCCTTCAACAGAAGACTTCGTCAAAGCCATTGAAGCAGTTAATGCGGAACAAATCATCCTCTTGCCTAACAACAAGAACATCATCATGGCGGCTGAACAAGCAGCCCAAGTAGCAGAAGTACCAACCATTGTGGTGCCTACTACTACGATCCCTCAAGGGATTACGGCTATGATGGCCTTCGATGCTAGCTTAGATTTAGAAGCTAATGGGGCTCAAATGAATGAGTCACGTGATTTTGTCCAATCTGGTCAAATTACTTACTCCATTCGTGACACTGAGATTGATGGCGTGTCCATCAAGAAGGATGACTACCTGGGCTTAGTCAACAACAAGATTGTCTTGTCCTTGCATGATTTGAAGGATGCTCTCTTGGCAACCTTAGAAGCCATGGTGGATGAAGACTCTGAGTTGGCAACTATTATTGTCGGGGAAGAAGGAACTACTGAATTAGCAGATGAGGTAGCAGAACTCTTAACTGACAAATTCAATGACTTAGAAGTCGAAATCGTCCAAGGTGACCAACCTGTATACCACTACATGATGTCAGTGGAATAATTAAATCAGTTAAAAGACTAAGGCTCATGCCTTGGTCTTTTTCTTTGCCCAGATGAACTTGGGCACTAGCTTGAATAGTCGCTATCTGGCTATAAAAATGTTATAATAATGAGACAGACAAGCAGAAAGGAGGGGCCTTATGGGACTTAATTGGTTAGATAGCATTGATCATCTCAAGGGAGTAGGACCCGCGCGCGTCAAGCTCTTTCAACAGGTCGGCGTCTCAACTGTCCGCGACCTCATGTTTCATTTTCCCTTCCGCTTTGAGTCGGTAGCCGTGCGTCCTTTGGCGACCATCCTAGATCAGGAGAAGGTCACCCTTAAGGGCAAGGTTGTGACGCCACCTGTGGTAGCCTACTTTGGTGGCAAGAAGAGCCGGGTTTCTTTCAAGCTGGCGGTCAATGACCACGAAATTATCAACGTGTCTTTCTTCAACCAACCCTATCTTAAGCAAGCTATCCAGTTGGGGCAGGAGCGGGCCATTTATGGCAAATGGCAATCCAATCGTCAGACCCTCTTAGGTATGAAGCTGATTCAAGTAGCTCAGGAAGGCCAGGACTTTGCGCCAGTTTACCATGCTACTAAGGGCCTTAAGCAGAGCGCTATTGTGGCTAGTATTGCGGCTTCCTTTAACCAGTATCAAGAGGCCATCCCAGAGGTCTTACCCCAACACCTCAACGACCAGTATCGGCTCTTAGATTTGCCTTTGGCCCTCTATGCCATGCATTTCCCGGCTGACCAAGAGCAACATCATCAGGCCACGCGGAAAATTATCTATCAGGAGTTTTTCCTCTACCAATGGCGCCTGCAAGCGGCCCTTAAGCAGCATGAAACAGAGCAAGGCATCCAGATTCATTATGACAATAACCAGCTTAAGACTTGGATTAGCCACTTACCTTATGAGCTAACTCAGGCTCAGAAGCAGGTAGTTAATGAAATCTGTCGTGACCTCATGGCCCAGCACCCTATGCGACGCATGGTGCAAGGGGACGTTGGGAGCGGGAAAACCCTGGTAGCCTTTCTGGCTATTCTAGCTAGCTTAAGCGGTGGCTTCCAGTCAGCTCTTATGGCGCCGACTGAGATTCTAGCTAAACAGCATGCCCAGTCCTTTAACCAGCTCTTTGCCTCTATGGGCTTGAAAGCCGCTCTCCTGACCAGTGCTATGACAGCCAAGGCCAAGCAGGCCGTCTTAGAGGGCTTGGCTGATGGGCAGATTCAGGTGGTCATCGGGACCCATGCCCTGATTCAAGAAACGGTTCAATTCAAGCAATTGGGTTTGGTCATCATTGACGAACAACACCGCTTTGGGGTGGGCCAGCGTCAAGCCCTAGTAGATAAAAATGACAAGATAGCCGTCAACCTACTTCAAATGACGGCAACGCCTATTCCACGTTCCCTAGCTATGACCCTCTATGGAGAGATGCACGTCTCCACCATCGATCAGTTACCTAAGGGCCGTCAGCCCATCACGACACGCTGGCTCAAGGAAGATCAATTAGAGGAACTAGAAGACCATGTGGCCCAAGAATTAGCGGCCGGACATCAGGTCTATTATGTTCTCCCTCTGATTGAGAGTTCCGAACACTTGGAACAGATAGAGAACGTGCTAGAGGTGGCCGACCGTTTGGCTGACAGTTTCCCAGACTTTAAGGTAGACGTCTTACACGGCCAACTTAATAAGGAAGAGCAAGAAACCGTCATGGACCGCTTCAAGCAAAATCAAGTTCAGATTCTCGTGGCGACCACCATGGTGGAAGTCGGAGTCGATGTGCCCAATGCCACCATTATGGTGATTCAGTCAGCCGAGCGCTTTGGCTTGGCCCAGCTCCACCAGTTGCGTGGGCGAGTAGGGCGGAGTCAGCTAGCCAGCTACTGTTACCTAATCGGCAGTCCCACAACCGAGCAGGGCAAGGAGCGCCTTAAGATTATGGTGGACCACCAAGATGGTTTCCTGATTAGTCGTGAGGATTTGAAGATTCGCGGTATGGGGGACTTGATGGGCCGCAGCCAAAGCGGTTTGCCGGAATTCCATTATGCTAACTTGATTGAAGACGAAAAAATCTTAACAGTTGCCCGCAAGGATGTTCAGGACTTACTCAAGCATCCAGAACGCCTATCGGAAGCCGAATGGCAGGCGCTTAATCAATGGAGTCAGACGCAAGCGATTGAGGTCTAGCCTAAACTGCCAGATTCTAATCTAGGTTGACGGCTTGGCAGGGACTTGTTATGATGAAAGCACGAGAATTGGTATAGCGATTGCCAAATATTGATAGATATGATTAGTTTATAAGGAGGAAGACAAGGAATGATTAGAATTGCAGTAGATGCCATGGGTGGGGATTTCGCGCCTGAATCAGCCGTAAAAGGGGTAAACCTTGCCATTGCGGCCTTTGATAACATCGAAGTGCTCTTATTTGGTGACCAAGATAAAATTCGCCCATATTTAGAAGCGACAGAGCGGGTTGAAATCATCCATACCCCAGAAAAAATCAACGGGGATGATGAGCCCGTACGTGCTATTCGCAAGAAGAAGAATGCCTCCATGGTATTAGCAGCGCAAGCAGTCAAGGAAGGCCAAGCTGATGCCTTGCTGTCAGCAGGGAATACCGGGGCTCTCTTAGCTAGCGGTTTGCTGATTGTGGGTCGGATTAAGAATATTGATCGTCCAGGCCTTATGCCAGTCTTACCAACTGCTTCTAGTCAGCATCCTTACTTGGTCTTGATGGATGCCGGTGCTAACGCTGACTGCAAGCCAGTCAACTTACTGCAATTTGCGGTTCTGGCCAACTTCTATGCCCAACGAGTTCTGGGGATTGCTCAGCCTAAGGTTGGCCTGCTTAACAACGGGACGGAGGCTACCAAGGGCAATGAATTATCTAAGGCGGCCTATGAACTTTTAGCTGCTGAGACTAGCCTTGACTTCTACGGCAACGTGGAGACTAAGACCTTGCTAGATGGCCCGGTGGACATTGTGGTCACCGATGGCTTTACTGGTAATGCCGTATTGAAGACTCTGGAAGGGACGTCTAAGACCCTCTTTAGTCTCATTAAATCCCAATTATTGGCTGGCGGGCTGAAGACTAAACTAGGGGCGCTCTTAGTCAAAGACGCCTTATCAGGCCTCCGTGACAACTTTGATGACACCAAACAGGGTGGGGCAGTCCTCTTAGGGGTTAAGGCGCCAGTTATCAAGGCTCATGGCTCTTCTAACGAACAAGCCATCTTCAATGCCATTCGTCAGGCTCGCACGATTGTGGAATCTGGCATTATCCAGGAAGCAACTGACTACTTCGGTCAGGAAAAACCAGCTCAAACAGAAGAATAAGATTATTGGACCAGGCCTTGTTAGTCTGGTCTTTTTGCATGGGCAAAAGATGTTTGGGACCCATCAAAAGCTTGAAAAATTATTGATAGGCAAAGAAATTTTAAAGAAAAGATAGTGGGTAGTTTCGCTTAAATAGGGAATCCTATATTGCACAATCTTCATCTTGTTTTTCAATATCCATAGCCCATTTCTGGTTAACCCATAATAGGCTATTTATCTTGAAAAACAGGATTATTATAATGGCCTCTTGGTGACAGATTGATGGCGGATAAAAAGGGAATTTCCAGCTTTATTAGGAATGATTTTCAAGATATCGCTTACTTAGTCGCAATCATGGGCAAAGTCTAAGCAAGTTTTGAGGGATAAATGAGAAGAATGAGAGATTTCATAATTTTCTCTGCTAAAACCATGGACAATTGGCTTAAAACTTAGTAAAATAAGGAAGTGTAGATTTTATGTCATATTGAACGGAGGTGTATGGATGCCCCAGACCCAGGAAGTTTTCCAAAAAGTCCAGCGATTGATTGTTGAACGATTTGGCTTAACTGAAGACAAGGTCACTAATGAGATGACCTTTGAAGATCTCGGTGCAGACTCAATTGACGTCTTCGAACTGATTATGGAGCTCGAGGACACCTTTAGTGTTCAATTTGAGGATAATCGTATTGAAGCCCTTAAGAATGTAGGCGAAGTGGTCAATTATATCGACCAGCTTACTCCCTAAGAACTGAAAAGACGATGAAGTCGGCACGCTCTATCTATGCAGTGCTACTTTTTTTACTTAGACGAAGACATAAAACATGATCACGAATGGAGGAACTAGAATGGATAACGAGAAAGTTATTCTAGAAGTAAAGGACTTACACATTGGATTCCGTGTTAAGGATACCTTCTATAATGCGGTAGACGGCGTCAGCTTTACCTTATCAAAGAATGAAAAATTAGCCATTGTTGGGGAGTCTGGTTGTGGGAAGTCCACTCTCGCAACTGCAATTATTGGGTTGCATAATCCTCGCAATACTAAGATTGAAGGCCAAATCAACTATCGTGGCGATAACTTAGTAGAATACACTGAGAATCAATATAACAAAATCCGTGGGAACGATATTGGGATGATTTTCCAAGATCCATTGGCATCGCTCAACCCATTGATGACCATCGCAGCACAAATTGATGAAGCCCTCTACTACCACACCAAACTCAATAAGGAAGAACGTCAAAAACGTGTCTTAGAGCTCTTGGATCAAGTAGGGATTGTCAACCCAGAGCGGACTGCTCGTCAGTACCCACACGAATTATCTGGGGGGATGCGTCAGCGGGTCATCATCGCCATTGCCTTGGCATGTAAACCACCCATTATTATTGCCGATGAACCAACCACTGCCTTGGACGTAACCATTCAAGCTCAAATCTTGGACTTGATGAACGACATCCAGAAGGAGACCGAAGCAGGGATTATCCTTATTACTCACGACCTCGGTGTTGTAGCCGAGACTGCTGACCGCGTAGCCGTTATGTATGCTGGTCAATTCGTTGAGATTGCACCGGTTGAAGAACTCTTCAACAATCCGCAGCACCCATATACGCGGTCACTCTTGCGTTCAATTCCGCAAACCAGTGAATTAGAAGGGGGCTCTGACAAGCTCCACGTTATTCAAGGGGCTGTCCCACCATTGACCAAGATGATTCGGACTGGCTGTCGTTTCGCACCACGTATTCCTTGGATTGCGGAAGACGCCCACGAAGAGAACCCAGGACTACACGAAGTATCACCAGGTCACTTTGTTCGTTGTACCTGTTACAAACATTTCCATTTTGAAGGGGAGGAGAACTAATGGCTGAATTTATGCGCATTGAGGACCTAAAGGTCCACTATCCTATTCGGTCTGGTTTCCTGAACCGTGTGACCGATCATGTCTATGCAGTAGACGGCGTCAATTTGACCTTAGAAGAAGGTAAGACTTATGGCTTGGTTGGTGAATCAGGTTCTGGTAAGTCAACTATCGGGAAGGCCATTATCGGTTTAGAGAAAATTACCTCAGGTAAAATCTTCTATGAAGGTGAAGAAGTATCCAAGGCTGCACGTCACCGTCGCTCTAACTATCGTCACAACGTGCAAATGATCTTCCAAGACTCCCTTTCTAGCTTCAACCCTAAACGTCGGATTAGTGATATCTTAGGGGAGCCAATGCGGAACTTCCTCAGCTTAACACCTGATGAAGAGAAGAAACGTAAGTTAGAACTTTTGGATATTGTGGGGCTATCGGAAGAAGCACTCTACAAGTATCCACATGAGTTCTCTGGTGGTCAACGTCAACGGATTGGGGTAGCACGTGCTGTGGCTCTCAACCCTAAATTAGTGATTGCCGATGAGCCAGTTTCGGCCTTAGACTTATCTGTTCAGGCTCAAGTCCTCAACTTCATGAAGCAAATTCAAGAAGAATACAATGTAAGTTATCTCTTCGTATCACACGACTTGGGTGTTGTTAAGCACATGTGTGATGAGATTGCCATCATGTATCGTGGCCGCTTCACTGAGTATGGGACACGTGATGATATCTATAATGACCCACGTCATATTTATACCCGTCGCCTCTTGTCGGCTATTCCAGAAATGAACCCTAATAATCGTGAGCAGAACAAGCTTAACCGTTTACGGGTTGAGAAGGAATACCGTGAGAATGCGTCGCTTTATTATGACGAAAACGGTCGAGTGTATGACCTTAAACCAGTTTCTGAGACTCACTCTGCAGCCCTCAGAACGCTAGACACTGACAAAGGAGGCGAGCTCTAAAATGTGGAAAGTGATATTTAGACGTTTGTTACTGATGATTCCGCAACTTTTGGCGCTCAGTGTTCTGATTTTCGTTATGGCTGAGTTAATGCCAGGGGATCCTTTGACTGGTTTGGTTGATCCAAAAATATCCGCTGAACAAATTGAAGCTATGCGGGTAAAATTAGGTTTGAACCAACCGCTTTGGAAACGATACATCGACTGGATGGTTGGTATGTTCCATGGTGATTTTGGACGTTCCTTTGCCCACAAACAGCCTGTAACGGCTATTATTGCCCAACGCATTTGGCCAACGGTATGGTTGTCTCTATTCACAACGATTATCACCTACATGATTGCCTTACCATTAGGGATTTTGTCAGGGCGTTATAGTGGTGGTTGGTTTGATAAAGTTGTTAACTTCTACAACTTTTTAACCTTCTCTATCCCTAGTTTTGTTTTAGGCCTATTCTTCCTTTGGTTATTTGGTTATACTTTAGGTTGGTTCCCAACACGTGGTACAGTTGGGGCTGGCTTGCAACCTGGTACTTTGGACTATGTGTTGTCTCGTATCTACCATATGATCCTACCTGCCTTTACTTTGGCCGTTTTAAGTACAACTTCGACTATTCAATGGTTGCGCTCTGGGATTGTAGATGCTAAAGCAGATGACTATGTTCGGACTGCTCGTGCAAAAGGTGTGCCAGAACGTGTTGTATATAACAAACACATCCTTCGAAACGCTTTATTACCAATTGCAGCATTCTTTGGTTACGAGCTTACTGGGCTCTTTGGCGGGGCAATGATCACTGAGCAAATCTTTACTTATCAAGGGATGGGGCAGTTATTCATTACTTCAGTTTCTGGACGTGACTATAGTGTTATGATTACCCTAGTATTGTTCTATGGCTTCTTGACACTACTTGGTGGTCTCTTGTCCGATATTATTATGGTATTCGTAGATCCACGAGTACGGTTAGACTAGGAGGTGAGAGAGCATGACAAAAGATAAAAGCGAAAAATTAGCTAAAACAAAAAATAAAGATCCAGAATCTCTCCCACCAATGGGCTTTGAGGTCATTCGTCGTGAATTCATGAAGGATAAGCTAGCGTTGTTTTCATTATTAGTGTTGATTGCAATCTTCTTGTTCCTTTATGTCGCTCCATATTTCTTGAATTTGGAGTCTGCAACCAAAGTTCAGATTTTTAACCGTTATACGACACCTGGTTCAGTAGTTGATGGACATACCTATACCTTAGGTGCTGATGAGGGTGGTCGCGATGTTCTAGGACAGTTAATTTTGGGTGGTCGTAACTCTGTCTCGATTGCCTTAATTGTTACTGGCTTGCAAATGGTTATTGGGGTAATCTTAGGTTTAATATCAGGTTACTATGGAGGTCGTGTTGACAATGTCATTATGCGGGTGGTTGACTTCTTCTTAATCATTCCAACTATAGTTCTGATAATTGCAATTGGGACAATTTATAAGAGTAATGATATCTATGGCCTATCCTTGACTATTGGTTTCTTGGGATGGATGGGGGTTGCTCGATTAATTAGAACGAGAACCTTAAGTGAAGCATCCAAAGATTACATTAGTGCGTCTAAGACTATGGGAACCTATGACTGGAAGATTATGTTGTTTGAACTTCTCCCAAATATTTCTTCTATCGTTATTACGCGTTTAGTATTAGCTTTGGCAGGTAACATTGGGTTAGAAACAGGGTTATCTTTCTTAGGGTTTGGTTTACCAATTGGGACCCCGTCTCTTGGGACTTTGATTGGGGCAGCTAAGACAGCTGACATTATCGAGAACAAGCAATGGGTATGGTTACCTGCTGCACTCTTCATTCTTGTTATGATGCTCTGTATCAACTATGTAGGGCAAGCTTTACAAAGAACAACTGACGCCCGTCAACGTTTAGGTTAATAGAAAAACTGAGCCTTAGGGCTCAGTTTTTTTGTGCTTATTGCTAAGTTTTTGATCTGAGAAGGAAAGGGTGACATCATAATGTAGTATAGTCTTTCGCTATAGTATATTATAGTAAAAGCATCTTTGACTATCACTAATAAAAGTCTTAAACTAGTCCCTAACATATCTTTTAGCCCTAAGGAGGTTGACTTATGACTAGAATCAAGACTATTTTCCGTGCCTTACTAGCGCTTGGACTTACTGCCAGCACGCTACTGCCAGCTCAACAATCGACGATATCAGCGCAAGAGGTAACCCTTAACCCTGCCGTTGAGCAAAAACTAAGTATTCCAGCCCCGTCTGAGTTGGCCACCTTAGATTCTGGCCTCTACTCAGATATCGCTAGTATGGATGTGATCGGGCAAGTTTTTGAAGGCCTCTATCGAATTAAAAATGCGCAGGAAGTAGAACTAGGTCAGGCAGCTTCCGTTAAGGTCAGTGAGGATGGCTTAACTCATACCTTCACCCTGCGTGATGACATTTATTGGTCCAATGGTGATCCAGTCAAAGCACAAGACTTTGAGCTGGCCTTCCGGCGTCTAGCGGATCGTCAAGCTGGTACGAGCGTGACCTCGATTGAAATTCTTAAGAATGGGGCGGCTATCCGCAATGGTGACAAGCCTGTGGAAGAATTAGGGGTCAAGGCCATTGATGATAAAACCCTGGAACTAACCTTGGAATACCCCGTGCCGGCCCTAGCTAAGATCCTAACAGGATCTCGCTATATGCCGATTAACAAAGCCTTCTTCCAAGAAAAAGGGGATAGCTATGGGACCACAGCAGATAATGTGGTGACTAATGGGCCCTTTACGATTCAAGGATGGAATGGGACCAACCTGGAGTGGGACTTAGTTAAAAATCCTCAATACTGGGATGCTAGTCATGTTTATCTGACACAGGTGCATCAACAAGTCATTAAGGAGAATTCGACTGGGGCAGATTTATTTGATAGCAATCAGTTGGACTTTACGACCTTGTCCGACCAATTTGTCCAAGAATACGCAGGTGCGCCAGACTTCCACAGCATTCCCAAAGCGACCATCGGTTACCTGAGCTTTAATACCACTCGTCCAAGAACAGGCAATGCAGCACTTCGTCGGGCTATTGCTCAGGCATTTGATAAGCAAGTCTATGCAGATTCCGTTATTCAGGATGGCTCTCAGCCACTCAACAACTTAGTGCCAAAAGCCTTTGATGTCAATGAAGCAGGTGAGGATTATCAAGACAAGGCAGGCCCAATGTTGACCTACGATGTCCAAGCAGCACAAGCAGATTGGGCTAAAGCTAAGGAAGAACTAGGCCAAGAGACGATTGAGTTACAGCTCCTGACGTCGGATGTGGGCCTCTCCAAACGTACTGCCGAATTCCTCAAGGAAGAGCTGGAGAAGAATTTACCAGGTCTCAAGCTAAGCGTCCTATCGGTGCCACTTAAGAATCGTCTGGAGATTCAGCGTAAACTGGACTACGATATTTTCTATGGGACTTGGACTCCTGAATATCAGGATGCGGTCAACTTTATTGAACAGTATAAGACGGGTGGCGGGACTAACTTCGCCAAATATGCCAACCCTGAATTTGATAAGTTAGTCGAATTAGCTCGCAATGACTATGCCAAAGACCCTGCCAAGCGTCGCGAGACCTTAATTGAGGCAGAGAGAATTTTAGTCAAAGAAGATGGCGTGGTCGCACCTATCTATCAAGCTAGTGCAGCCTACTTACTCAAGCCGAAGGTTAAGCAATTTGAAGTATTGCCTTTTGGCCGATCCAATAACTTACGTCCAGTTTATATTGATGAGTAGGGACATGAAGACTAACAACCTTGCATGTATTTAAGGATGATTTGTCTACCAAAATTCACTTTTTCTGTCCAAATAGAGTCAGATTTGACCTAAATAAATTTTTCCCTACAAAAACATGAATATAAAGTGAGAAAATTATAATAAATCGCTTGCTATTCTGAGTTAAAAAGGGTAGAATAAGGTCATATAAAATATTATCCATTGGGGGTACAATATGAAGAAGTCTATGAAGAAGAGCTTAGCTTTAGTAGCTGCTGCTTTTACGGTAGCTGGTGCTTTTGCGCCAACCTTGGCCCACGCTGAAGGTGCTAAATTACCAGAAGTGGTAGATAACGAAGGCACACCAATCTCAGGTGGGACTTTGAAAGTTGCCTTGGTCGGGGACCCATTTGCGGGTGTCTTAAGCCAACTCTATTATGAAACAGGTCCGGATGGAGATGTCGTTGAGAACTTTACAACTGGTTTATACAGTTTTGATGAGAACTTTGTCATCACTAATGATGGTTTTGCAAAGCTGACCTTTGATAAGGACAACAAGAAAGTAACCATCAAAATCCCTGAAAACACTAAATGGGATGATGGCGAGCCATTAACTATCGATGACGTTATCTATCCTTACTATGTTGTAGGTCACAAAGACTACACTGGGATTCGTTATGGCGATGACTTTGAGAACGTTGTAGGGATGGCAGAATACCATGAAGGTAAAGCTGAAGAAATCTCAGGTCTTAAGCGTGTTGATGACTGGACCTTAGAAGTATCCTACAAGGAATTCCCAGCTGGGATGTTACAAGCAGGGGGCGGTGTTTCTCAATATATCGCACCTAAGCACGTTCTTGAGAAAATTCCAATTGCTGAACAAGAAGATTCAGATGCAGTTCGTAAGAACCCAGTAGGGAACGGTCCTTTCCGTGTTAAATCCATTACACCAGGGGAATCTGTTACTTTCGAAGCCAACGAATACTACTACAAAGGCAAGCCAAAAGTAGATGGCATGCAATTAGATGTAGTCAACCCTTCGACTGCTGTTTCAGAAATGAAGGCAGGTAACTACGATATCGCTAAGTTGTCTTCTGATGAATACCCAACTTATGCGGACGCAACTAACTTCAAGACCTTAGGTCACTGGCAAAACGCCATGAGCTACATCGGTTTCAAGATGGGTAAATGGAACGCTGATAAGAAGGAAGTTGAGTACGACCCAAGTCGCGTTGTCTCTAATAAAGCTCTCCGTCAAGCTATGGGTTACGCTGTTGACAACGATGCAATTGGTCAGAAGTTCTACAACGGTTTACGTACACGTGCTAATACCACTATTCCTCCTGTCTTTAAGGGCTACAATGATGGTTCTATCGAAGGTTACACCTACCAACCAGAAAAATCTAAACAGATCCTTGCAGATGCTGGGTTCGTTGACAAAGACGGTGACGGTTTCGTAGAAGATCCAAACGGTAAGAGCTTCACCCTTAAATTTGCTTCTATGCAAGGGGGCGCAACTGCTGAACCAATCGCTCAATACTACATCGACTCTTGGAAACAAGTAGGGATTAACGTTGAGCTTGTGGACGGTCGTCTCATGGAATTCAACGCCTTCTATGACTTGCTCAAGACTGACGGTGACGTTGATGTCTACCAAGCAGCCTTCGGGGTAGGTGGGGATCCAAACCCAACTAACTTGTTTGGCCGTAAGGCAGCCTTCAACTACACTCGTTGGGCAACTGAAGAGAACGACAAGCTCTTGGATGCTTTAGGTTCTACTGAATCCTTCGACGAAGCATTCCGTAAGAAAGCCTTCACTGACTGGCAAACATACTTCACTGAAGAAGCACCTGTTGTTCCAACTCTCTTCCGTCAAGAGTTAGTGTCAGTTAACAACCGTGTGAAACACTTTGACTTCAAAGTAGGTTCAACATTTGACCTTTCTGAAATCGAATTGACTGCTGATCAACCAGTTAAATAATTCAGATTAATGAAAAGAGACTAGGACATTTGTCCTAGTCTCTTTTGCATCTGAGCAAGTTAAGAGGGGATTTTAACAAGAAAAATAACAAAAGAATTGATTGATTCAGAAATCGTTACCATATCCTTTATCAAGCGGTTTACTTAAGCTTTAATATGAGTATATGATAAGCTGAAGATGAGAGAACGATGAAGAAATCTCTTGATATTTTCTCAGTTATCAGTTATAGTATCCTTAATCGTAATGACTAAGCCAATATGAAGGAGGAAATCTTATGAAAAGTCGTATTAGCAAGTCCTTGACTGCATTGGTAGCAGGATTATCTGTAGTCGGCATGTTGGGCCCTTGGGCAAGTGCTCAAGCTCAAGATGCTAATTTATCTACAGTAATCGATAATGAAGGGACACCGATTTCAGGTGGGACCCTCAAGTATGCCATGGTTGGGGATCCCTTCTCAGGTGTTCTATCTCCGCTTTACTCCGATAACGGCAAGGACTATGAAATTGTTGCGATGTTCTCTCCTAACTTGTTTGGGAATGACGCCAACTATAAGTTAGATGACTCTGGCTTTGGTAAAATCAAGTTCGACAAGGATAACAAGAAGGTAACTATCACCATTCCGCAAGGAACTAAATGGGATGATGGCGAGCCAATCACTATTGAGGATGTTATCTATCCATACTATGTCATCGGTCACAAGGACTATACGGGTGTCCGTTATGGTTCTGACTTCCAAAATGTCGTGGGGATGGAAGAATATCACGCAGGTACGACCGATACTATTTCAGGTTTGAAGAAGGTTGATGATTATACCTTAGAAGTGACTTATAAGGAATTCTCCAACTCTATGCTACAAGCTTGGGGTGGGGTGAGTAACTATCTAGTTCCTAAACATGCCTATGAGAATATTCCAATTAAGGAACAAGTAGACAGTGACCTTGTGCGTAAGAATCCGGTTGGTTTTGGGCCTTTCAAGGTTAAGTCCATTACACCAGGTGAATCTGTCATCTTAGAAGCCAATGAATACTACTACAAGGGTAAACCTAAGATTGACAAAGTTCAAATGGATGTAGTCAACTCTTCAACCGCTGTCTCTGAGATGAAAGCCGGCAACTATGACGTAGCTAGTCTACCTGCCGATTCTTATAGTACCTATAAGGATGCTACTAACTTCAAGACTATTGGACAAGTAGAGAATACAGTTCAATACCTTGGTTTCCACTTAGGTAAATGGAATGCTGATAAGCAAGAAGTTGAAGTAGATGAAAGCAAGATTGTCAATAACAAGAGTCTGCGACAAGCCATGGGCTATGCTGTGGACAATGGCGCAATCGGTCAGCGTTTCTATGAAGGGTTACGTTGGCAGGCCAACTCGCCAATTCCGCCAACCTTTAAGGATATTGCGGATAGCAGTCGTGAAGGCTATACCTACCAACCAGAAAAAGCCAAGCAAATCTTAGCCGATGCTGGATTCGTAGACAAGGATGGCGACGGCTTCGTTGAAGATCCTAAGGGTAATCAATTTAGCCTCAAGTACTTGGCCATGTCAGGGACTGATGTGGCTGAGCCAATTGCCCAATATTATGTAGATGCTTGGAAGCAAGTCGGCATTAATGTCGAACTCTATGAAGGTCGTTTGCATGAGTTTAACTCCTTCTATGATCTCTTAGGGACGGATGCAGACATTGATGTCTTCTCAGCCGCTATGGGCTTCGGCGGGGATCCTAACCCAGCCTTTATGTTTGGTCGTAACGCCCAATTCAACTATATGCGTTATGCTAGTGATCAAAATGATAGCTTACTCAAAGACATCCGCTCTGATGCTTCCTTTGACGCGGATTACCGTAAGGAAGCCTTCAAGAAATGGCAAGACTTCATCATGGATGAAGTCCCAATGGTGCCAACTCTCTATCGTTACCAGTTAACATCCTTTAACAACCGGATTAAGCACTATGATGCAACTCCAGGGGTTGACTTCGACTGGAACCAAGTAGAATTAACGGCCGATTCACCAATCAAGGAATAGGCGTCTAAGAACGCACAAGAGGCTGGGATTATCCCAGCCTTTTTTGTCATTTCTGGGGATGATGGCCTAGTAATTCTGAGTGTTGAGTGGCCTTTTAATGGCTAAAAGCATCGGAATATGATACAAAAATTAAAAATAAGTGAAAAAACTATTGCTTTTCAATATGAAAAGGAGTATAGTAAACTCAATAATTAAATGACACCTATGTTTGGAGGAGAAAAACATGAACAAAACTTTGAGAAAAAGTCTTACCCTTATGGCTACGGCCTTTTCTGTCGGCGCCATTATGGTGCCTTCAGTGACAGCTGTGGCTGAAGGCGATTTGCCCTTATCTGTTTCTAACGAAGGAACAGCCATTGAGGGTGGAGTATTCAAATATGCCTTAGTTGGGGATCCCTTCTCTGGCGCACTCAGCAGTCTTTACGCTGAGAAATCTAATGATATGACCATTACTGGTTTTATCAACCCAGGCCTCTACGGTTATGATGGCGACTATAAGATTGACGATTCTGGTTTGGCTAAGTTGACCTTTGACCAAGCTAACAAGAAAGTCACCATCAAGATTCCGGAAGGGGTGACCTGGACAGATGGCCAGCCCCTCACCATTGAGGATGTTATCTATCCATACTATGTAGTAGGGCACAAGGACTATACCGGTATCCGTTATGGTTCTGACTTCAAGAACGTTGTCGGGATGGAAGAATACCATGAAGGTAAGTCTGACACCATCTCTGGTCTTAAGAAGATAGATGATTACACCTTAGAGATTAGCTATAAGGAATTCTCAGCTTCCATGCTCCAAGCAGGTGGTGGGGTATCCTCCTACGTCGAACCTAAGCACATCTTAGAGAAAACACCAGTCAAGGATCTTGAAGATAGCGAACAAGTTCGGACAAATCCAGTCGGCTTCGGGCCTTTCAAGGTTAAATCCATTACCCCAGGTGAGTCTGTTGTCTTCGAACGTAATGACAACTACTACAAAGGCAAGCCTAAATTAGCAGGCCTACAAGTCGATGTGGTCAACGCCTCAACGGCTGTGTCAGAAATGAAGGCAGGTAACTATGACTATGCGTCATTACCAGAGGATGCTTACAACACATATAAGGATGCAAGCAACTTCAAGACCTTAGGTCGTCTGACAAACGTCTACAGCTACATTGGTTTCCATGTTGGGACTTGGAATAAGGAAAAAGAGCAAGTACAACCAGATGACAGCAAGCCAGTGTCCAATAAAGCGCTCCGTCAAGCCATGGGTTACGCCATTGATAATGATGCCATTGGCAAACGTTTCTACGAAGGCTTACGGGTGCGGGCAAACTCTCCAATTCCATCCATGTTCGCAAGCTACAACGATGGTAGCATCGAAGGTTACACCTACCAACCAGAGAAGGCTAAACAGATCTTGGCTGATGCCGGCTTTGTCGACAAAGATGGCGATGGCTTCGTGGAAGATCCTAAGGGTAATAGCTTCAAGCTGACCTTCGCTTCTATGTCAGGTTCTGATGTAGCTGAACCAATTGCACAATACTATGTTGATGCTTGGAAACAAATTGGGGTGAACGTTGAACTCTATGAAGGTCGTTTGCTTGAGTTCAACACCTTCTACGATCTCCTAGATAAGGACGCAGATATTGATGTCTTCCAAGCTGCCATGGGGGTAGGGGGCGACCCAAACCCATCTACTCAATTTGGTCGCGACAACCAGTTCAACTCTATGCGTTGGGCAACTGACGAAAACGATAAGCTCTTAGCAGCTATTAACTCTGATGCAGCCTTCGAAGATGCAACCCGTAAGAAAGCCTACGATGAATGGCAAAAATACGTAATTGAAGAAGCGCCTGTTATTCCAACGCTCTACCGTCATACCCTTGTTTCAATTAACAATCGGGTCAAGAACTATGATATTACCCTAGGTTCTGGGACTGAATGGCAAGATGTAGAATTGACTGCTGATCAACCGGTCAAAGAATAAGACAAAAAAGATGCAAGGACTTTCTAGTCTTGCATCTTTTTTGCTTGAAGAAAAATAATAGGCTAGGATTACATGCGGTAATCCTAGCCTAGGGCAGTAGCCGAATTATTTGATTGGTTCGTCAGCCGTCAATTCTAACTGCTCGATCCCGAAGCTTGTGCCGGTAGCAACATCATAGTGTTTAACACGGTTGTTGACAGAACGGATACCGTAACGGTAGAGGTAAGGAATAGCAGGAAGCTCTTCGTTGGTGTAAGCTTGCCATGCGTGGAAGGCTTCCTTACGGTAGGCTTCATCGAAGGCCTTGTCAGAAGAGAGGGCTTCTAGCAATTCTTCGTTCTTGTCGTCAGCCCAACGTTCGTAGTTAAATGGTGCTTTCTTACTATAGAAACCAGTTGGATTTGGGTCACCACCGGTACCCCAAGCCCCTTCGAAGACATCAAAGGATTGATCATCGCCACGGAGCATTTCAGCATAGGAGTTAAAGTCATAGAGACGACCGTCTAACAATTCGACATTAATCCCTACTTGCTTCCAAGACTCAACGAAGTAGGACCAGAGTGGTTCAGCAATATCACTTGAGCTACGAGCTAAGAATTTGAGGGTGAATGGCTTACCGTTAGGATCTTCTACGAAGCCGTCGCCATCTTTGTCGACAAAGCCCGCATCAGCTAAGATTTGTTTAGATTTTTCTGGGTCATAAGTAAAGCCTGGAAGATCTGAAGCGTGCACGCTCTTGAAGAGGGAAGGAATCAAGGTGTTGGCACGGAAGCGGAGGCCGCTGAAGAAGCGTTGACCTACAGCATCTGCATCGAAGGCGTAAGCCATGGCTTGTCGTAAAGCCTTTTGTTGGATGACCTTGCTAGTGTCCATCTCAACTTCTTCCTTCTCCTTGTTCCAGCTACCAAACTTGAAGCCAATGTAGGAATAGGTGTTTTCAACTGTCCCAATGGTCTTGAAGTTGGTGGCATCCTTAAAGGTGTCGTAAGCATCAGTTGGCAATTCAGCCAGGTCATAGTTACCAGCTTTCATTTCAGCTACGGCGGTAGATGGGTTGACCACCTCAATGACAGCACCGTCAACTTTTGGTTTGCCCTTGAAGTAGTATTCGTTGGCTTCTAAGACAATGGCTTCACCTGGTGTGATGGATTTGACGCGGAATGGGCCCATGCCGACTGGATTTACGCGTACTTGGTCGCTATCGGCAATATCCTTAACGGCAATCTTGTCATAAATATGTTTAGGTTCTACATATGGAGAAATCCCGCCCCCAACTTGCTTCATAGAAGCTGAGAAGGTTTGATAGCTGATTTCTAAGGTATAGTCGTCAATTTTCTTAAGACCTGAAATAGTATCCGTCTTGCCTTCGTGGTAGTCTTCGATCCCGACTACGTTCTTGAAATCTTCTCCGTAACGAATCCCAGTGTAGTCCTTGTGAGCGACAATATAGTAAGGCGCGATGACGTCATCAATGGTAAGGGGTTGGCCATCTGACCATTTTTGGTCTTTACGAATGGTGATGGTCACTTTCTTGTTCTCTGGATCTAGTTTGGCACTTGCTAAACCGGTATCCTTGATTTGAAGGTTTTCGTCATATTCAAAGAGCCCAGTGTTGATGTAGCCTACGACGCTTAAGTCAGTCGCTTGGTCAGCGACTAAAGAGCTGAAGGCGCCAGCAAATGGTTCGCCAGCAACCTCCGCAATTTTCAAAGTGCCACCTTGAATAGGGGTCCCTTCGTTGTCGACGCTTGTCTCAAGCGCAACTTGCGCATTAACTGCAGGGCTGATGGTCCCTGCCAAGGTAAAGGCAGCCAAGCCTAAAATCGCTGCTTTACGCAGTACGGAATGATTCATTTATATTCCTCCACAAATAATTATAAGATACTGTAACAGTTTACTCCTATTTTCAAGCCTTTTCAAGGCAATATGAGCGAATAGCCTATGTTAAATTACTATTAGACCTTATAGTTTTAGATTATAGCTCGACTTCCCTTTGTCAAAAGGGGGTCAAACGTGATAAAATAGATAGGATGAAAGAGAGGAGGTGAATGGCTATGAATCGGACCATTCGTGTAATAGAAAAGCAGTTGAATCTGACTTTCAATAAGCCGGAATTAATTCAACAAGCCTTTCGCCATACATCCTATGCAAATGAACAAGCCAGACGCCATTTGCCGCATTATGAGCGCTTGGAATTTTTAGGAGATGCCGTTTTAGAACTACTATCCAGTGAATTTCTCTATCACAGCTATCCAAACTTACCCGAAGGCAAATTAACTCGTATGAGAGCTCAAATCGTACAAGAGAAGAGTCTGGCCTACCTAGCCCGACAACTTAAGTTCAACCATTTTCTCCAATTAGGTAAGGGAGAAGAGTCCAGCGGTGGTCGGGAGCGTGACTCGATTCTAGCTGACTGCTTCGAAGCGGTTCTCGGCGCAATCTATGAAGATCAAGGCTTAGAGGTCGCAAAAGACTATCTCAACCAGGTCATGTTCAGTCAACATCAACTCTTGCTAGGCAGAGTAACTCAAGACCACAAGACCCTCTTCCAAGAGCGAGTTCAAAAGCAAGGGGCGGTTCAGATTGACTATCGTCTCAAAGATAAGCAGGGGCCTGCCCACGACCAAATTTTTACCGTAGAGCTCTATGTTAATGACCAGCACATTGCCACTGGACAGGGATCTAGCAAGAAGCAAGCCGAAATGCAGGCGGCAGAACAGGGCATGGCATCCGTAGATCCAAAAACCGGCAGCCTCAAGTTGCCAGATTCAACTATTAGAAAGGGAGGTTAAGCCTTGTATTTAGCACGTATTGAAATGACAGGTTTTAAGTCTTTTGCCGATAAGACTGTCATTGAATTTGACCGCGGCATGACGGCGGTCGTCGGCCCTAATGGGTCGGGCAAGTCTAACCTCTCGGAAGCTATTCGTTGGGTCTTAGGGGAACAATCCGCTAAAAGCCTACGGGGCAATAAGATGGAGGACGTCATCTTTAACGGGACCCAAGCCCGTAAGGCGGTCAACCTAGCCAAAGTCACCCTGGTACTCAATAACGAAGACCGTTACTTGGACTATGATTTTAGCGAAATTTCCATTACGCGTTCCTATAACCGTAATGGGGAATCTCAGTACTTCATTAATAATGAAGCAGTTCGCCTCAAGGACATCGTCGACTTACTCCTAGACTCTGGTTTGGGTAAGAACAGTTTTGCCATGATTTCCCAAGGTAAGGTGGAGTCCATCTTCCTCAATAAGCCGGAAGAACGCCGTTCTATTTTTGAAGAGGCGGCAGGGGTCCAGAAGTATCAATTCCGTAAGCAAGAAGCTGAGCGCAAACTCAGCAAATCCAGCGACCACCTTAGCCGGGTACGGGACATTATTCATGAGTTGGAGCTCCAACTCAAGCCGCTCAAGCAACAACAGGAAGCAGCCTTGCTTTATTTGGAACAGAAGGAAGCCCTCAAGCAATTAGAGATTTCCCTCTATGTCTATCAGGTTGAACAATATCGTGATGCCTGGCAAGCGGCCAAGGCTAAGAACCAGGCCCTTAGCCAAGAATTAGCTCAAGTAACTGCCCAGTTAGAGGCCTTAAGCACTCAACTGGAGCAAGAACAAGCCAGTTTAGAGGATTATATCCAACAAATTGATCAAGCATCAGAGCGCAACCAAGCCCAGGTTCAAGTCATTGAGCAGACTAGGGCCAAACAACAAATGCTGGATCAACAAATCCAGTTTAATACCTCCAATTTACAGGAGAAGCAACTGAGCTACCAACAACATCAAGCGGAGGCTCAAGCTCTAACTGAGCGCCTATCAGCCTTGAAGGAAGAAGAAGGCAAGGTTCAGTTAGAACTTGCAGAAATTAAGCAACATCTGGCCAAGCTGGAATCCGAGCGATCCAGTCTTGCGGGTCTGTCTGAAGACCAGGCTGAGCGCCTGCGAGCAGACTTAATTGATGCCTATCAGGCTGAAGCCAGTGCTAAGAACCAGTTAGCTCACCAAGAGCAAATTAAGCAACAAGCCCAAGCACGTCTGGCTCACTATCAAGCTCAGGCCGCTCAAGCCCAGGCGGATCAAGGAGACTTAGAGAGTCAGTACCTGGAGGCTCAGGAACGCTACGAAAGCAGCCGTGAGGCTCAAGTCAGTGCCCGCCAAGCCTTTCAGACCCTCAATGAGCAGTTACGTCAAGGCAATAGCCAGCGTGAAGCCTTGCAGGCCAAGCTCTTCCAATTTGAGCGCCAAAGCCAGATGCTGGATGCTAAGGTCCAATCCTTGGCCCAGCTGCAAGCAGACTATGCGGGTTATTACGCAGGCGTCAAAGCCATTATGAAGCGTAAAAAGCAATTGCAGGGAATTGAAGGCACAGTGGCGGACCTGATTAAGGTACCGGCTGACTACCAAGTAGCCATTGATACGGCCCTAGGTGCTAGCGTCCAACACGTAGTAGTCACAGATGATGCAGCTGCCCGGGCGGCCATTGCCTACCTCAAGCAAGCCCAAGCAGGGCGTGCTACCTTCCTGCCTCGTGCTAGTATGAAGACCCGCCATCTAGGCGCTGGGCAAATCCAAACAGCTAGCCAGACAGCTGGTTTTATTGGCCTAGCTTCTGATTTAGTGGAGTTTGACCCAGCAAATCAGATCATTGTGGCCAATTTGTTAGGGACTACCTTGGTCTGTGACCGAATCGAAGCTGCCCAAAGCCTTGCCAAAGCTCTTAAGCATCAGGTCAAGATTGTCACTCTGGATGGAG
Source organism: Abiotrophia sp. (assembly GCF_057275535.1). Lineage (NCBI taxonomy): Bacteria > Bacillati > Bacillota > Bacilli > Lactobacillales > Aerococcaceae > Abiotrophia > Abiotrophia sp. The sequence goes on along the minus strand of NZ_DBHIRJ010000001.1, from coordinate 29,246 downwards.
AAGTTCTCATGCCGGGTGGTTCCATCACCGGTGGACGCCAGAAGCAACAAACTAGCTCCATGTTAGCTCGTAACCAAGAGTATGAAGCAGCCAAGGCCGACTTGGCGCAAGTCATCAAAGAGCGAGCTCAAGCGGAAGCTGAATGGCAAGCTTTCCAAGTCCAAATTCAAGACTTGCAGGGACAGGTGGAAGCCGCTCGACTTAGCATGAGTCAGGCGGATTTAGCCTTCCAACAAGCTCAGGAAGGACTAGGTCACTTGGCTAGCCAAGTCAAGCATCAGTCCCAACATCAATTAATTGCCCAAGACGAAGTCAGTCAGCTAAGCCAGACTATTGCCAATGCGGAAGCCCACTATGAGCAAGCTCAGGAAGACTTAGTGGCAGCCCAAGCGGCCATTGCCCGTCTCAGTCAGGATTTACAACAATTGAACTTGAGCGAAGAGGATCGCCAACAGCAACTACAAGTTCTAGATGCCTCGCTATCCCATTACCGGACGCAAGAAGCCGTTAAGCAAGTAGAAGTGCGGCAGTTGCGACATGACCTGGCAACAGCTAAGAGTCAATTAGAGGAACGTCAGAATTTCCTTATGCAGTATGAGAATCTGGCAGATCAGAATTCTGCCGATTTAGCTGAATTAGAGCGTCAATCGGCTGATTTGCTAGAGCAATTAGCGGACTTAGAGGCCACGGCTCAGGAGCAACAGGCGGAACTGGCAGCATTAAGAGAAGCGCGGCGGGTTCTCAACGAGACCTATCGGGCTCATGAACAAGAAGATCGCCAACTCCAAGGTCAGCTTCAACAACTTTATAAGGATGAAGCGCGAGCACAGGCTCAGATTGAGAAAAATGAATCCCTGATTGATTCTCACTTGGATTATTTAAGCCAAGAATATCAACTGACCTATGAAGCAGCCAAGACAGAAGCTAGCCAGCTAGAAGATGCCAGTCAAGTCAGCCAACAAGTTAAGGAAATTAAGCGTCAGATTGACAATCTTGGTCCGATTAACTTGGCGGCCATTGACGATTATGCTGCCTTAGACGAGCGTTATACTCATTTACGGGAGCAAGAAACCGATCTTCTGACTGCTATGGGACAATTACAAGAAACCATGGATGAGATGGACGCGGAGGTAATCAAGCGATTCAGCGAGGCCTTCCATCAAATCAACCAACAATTCCAGAAAATCTTTAAGAAACTCTTTGCCGGTGGGGAAGCCGCCCTGCAATTGACTGATCCAAGTGATTTGTTGACAACAGGGATTGACATTATCGCCCAACCGCCAGGCAAGCGTAAGCAGCATCTAGCCCTCCTATCTGGGGGCGAGCGGGCCTTTACTGCCATTGCGCTCTTGTTTGCCATTCTGGAGACGCGTCCTGTTCCCTTCTGTGTCTTGGACGAAGTGGAGGCGGCCTTGGATGATGCCAACGTCTTCCGTTACGGCCAATATCTGCAGAACTTTACCGAGAATACGCAGTTCATCGTCATTACCCACCGTAAGGGGACCATGGAACATGCCGATGTACTCTATGGGGTCACTATGGAACAATCCGGTGTCTCCAAGTTGGCTTCGGTGCGCTTGAGTGAAGCCAACTACGACTAAGTGTTAGACTCAGACCCATATATAGAAGGAGGAAGGCTATGATTAAGCTAATTGCCATTGACCTCGATGGTACCTTACTCAATGCTCAAAAAGAAGTTTCCCAGGCTAATCGTCAGGCGCTAGCCTATGCTAAATCCAAGGGGGTCAAGGTGGTGCTCTGTACCGGCCGACCTTACTTTGCCATGAAGCATTTCCTAGCTGATTTAGGCTTGGTAGACCCAGAAGATTACATTGTGACCTTCAACGGTGGTATGGTGCAGAAGGCTCAAGATGGTCAGGTACTGGTCTCTAATACCTTAGGGACATCAGATGTCTTGGCCTGGTATCAAGTGACACAGGATTTGGATTTACCAATTAATGTCATTGATGCAGATCGACTCTATGAGCCGACTACCTATCCTGCAGGCTATCCATCCCTGTATTTGGAAAATGTCACCAATGTACCGAATGTGGTGCAGGATTATACAACCTTTGAGCCGGATCATACCTTTAATAAATTCGTCATTGTCACCACCCAGGAGCATTTGGATGCCCAAATTCCTAAGTTAGATCCAGCCTTCAAGGAACAATACGCTGTCTTCAAGTCGCGTTCCTTCTTCCTTGAAGTCATGAAAAAAGGCGTCAGCAAGGGCGATACCCTAGCTAAATTAGGGGAGCTCTTAGACATTAGTCCGCAAGAAATGATGACCATGGGGGACCAAGAAAATGATCTGTCCATGATTGAATTAGCAGGTCTAGGCGTAGCCATGGGCAATGCGACCGATCAAGTCAAGGAAGCCGCCCAATATGTCTCCTTGACCAATGAGGAAGATGGCGTAGCTCACGCTATTCATAAATTTATCGTATAAAACAAAAGTCAGCTAAGATTTAGAAAGGGGTGAACCCATGGGGTTATTTGATCGTATACGGCGTGCCTTTACCGGGGAAGATGCCGTTGTCAAAGAAGAAGAAGTAAAAAAAGAAGACCAGATAGTCATTGACTCCTATGACCAAGGGACAGCCAAGACCCGTCGCAACTTCACTGATATTATGACCAATCTCTTCACCAGCTTCCGCGAAGTGGATGAGGAGTTCTATGAGGACTTGGAAGAAGCCTTTATCGGGGCGGACGTTGGTTTTGCAATGACTATTGCCATTACCGATGCTATTCGTGATGAAATCGAACGGACAGGCGTTCACAAGCCAGAAGATGTCAAGCGCGTCCTCCTGGAAAAAATGGTTCAAGTCTATGAACGGGGTGGACAAAACCTGGTCTCTCTCAAGGAGAACCCAGATGGCCCTACCGTAATCCTCTTTGTCGGGGTTAATGGGGTAGGGAAGACAACCTCGGTCGGTAAGATTGGTTATCAGCTCAAGCAAGAAGGCCACAAGGTCCTGATGGCAGCTGCCGATACCTTCCGGGCTGGTGCTGTCGAGCAACTCAATGTCTGGGGCGAGCGTCTGGACATTCCAGTGGTAACGGGCAAGGCCCAAGGCGACCCTGCCGCTGTTGTCTATGATGCGGTTAAGAAAGCCAATGCGGAAGGCTATGACTATCTCTTAGTCGATACGGCTGGTCGTCTACAGACTAAGGCCAATCTCATGGAAGAATTGGCTAAGATCAAGCGAATCATTGAACGGGAAAACCCAAATGGCGTCCAAGAAGTCCTATTGGCTTTGGATGCAACAACCGGGCAAAATGCGCTTATTCAAGCTAAGCAATTCAATGAAGCAACTGAGATTACTGGCTTGGTGCTGACTAAGTTGGACGGGACAGCCAAAGGGGGCGTGGTCCTCTCCATTCGCTATGAATTAGATATTCCAGTTAAGTACATTGGTCTCGGTGAGAAGGCGACTGACTTGAAGAAGTTCGATGCCGAAGCCTATATGTATAGCTTGGTCAAGGATGTTCTAGAAGTAAAAAATTAAGATAGGGAGAGGTTGGGTCAGCCCAGCCTCTTTTTGTAATGGAGATGAAGTCGCTGCTATTTGGATTATCGCAATCTTAAGGAAAACTTTACTTGCGTGTGGGATTTTTTTAGGGTAGGATAGAATGTTAACAATCTATCTGTTTGAGGAGGCCCTATGCAAAAACAATCTTCCTTTAAGTTTGTCATTCAATATAATCTACTCTTATCCATCTTTGCTAGTACGGCCATTTCAGCCGCTATTTTAATAAAATATAGTCAGTTTTCTTGGGGACAGTTGGCTGTGGATACGACACAAGCCATTATTATCAGTGTCTTGGTCGGCGTGGGCTTTCCTTTTGACTTGATTACCAAGCCACTTAAGTCAACTCTGTCATTAAGCGGCTGGCCTTTGCGTTTGGCAACGAACGCCATGATTTGTGCGGTAGTCGCGGCGGCTGTGACCATCTATTTCAAGCTGCTGATCTTTGGCTTTGGGCCGGCAACTGGCCCTGCCTTCCTAGCCGATTATCCCTTGTCCTGGGCAGTTGGGGTAAGTGTGGCTTTTATTCTAGAACCTTATCTCTTATCATTTTTGCAAGCAGATAGCTAAAATAACCTAGTGCTCTTTGGGCACTAGGTTATTTTTACAACATTAAGACTTAGGCAGGCCTAATCTAGTTTGTCTTGACTCTAGAAACATGGTAAAATAAGACAAGAAGGATTAGGAGACGAGGTGTCGCAATGAAAAAAAGCCAAAGTCAAGAAGACTACCTTAAGTTCATTCACGAGGCAGGTCATGGCCAATATGTTTCTAACAAGGAAATTGCCACTGGTCTCAATGTAGCCCCCCCTTCGGTGAGTGAGATGATTACTAAATTAGCCCAAGAAGGCTTGGTTGCCTATAAGCCCTATAGCGGGGCCATGCTGACGCCTCAGGGCAAGAAATTAGCCATTGAATTAGTACGTAAGCATGAAATCTGGGAGTATTTCTTAGAGCACAAACTAGGCTATACTAAGACCGAAGTCCACGAATTGGCTGAGCTCTTAGAACACGCAACTTCAACGGATTTGGCCAATCGCCTGGCTGCCTATATTCAATATCCTGAAGGGTAGGCGTCTCTAATGGATTTAGCAAAAGTAATGCGGGTCAACCAGCTGCTTGGTTTTTACGGCGGGCTTCTGACTGACAAGCAACAGGCCATGCTAGGGCTCTACTATGAGGAAGATTTTTCCCTGGCCGAAATTGCCGGCCACTATGACATTAGTCGCCAGGCTGTCCGGGATAATTTGAAGCGGGCTGAGCAGATTTTAGAACATTATGAAGATCAGCTCCATCTCTTAGCACGTCGAGAGGCAAGACTAGCCTTGCTAGACCAGCTAGCCAGTCATACGGATGAGGCGGGTCAGGCTTTCCTAGCAGAAATACGGGCTATGGATCAGTAGCTTGATCCTGTAATTATGAACAAGATAAAATCAAAACATGGGGCTAGTTGAGTGCTAGCCAAGAAGGAGGAAAACAATGGCGTTTGAAGGATTATCCGAACGCTTGCAGAATGCCATTAGCGGCATTGGTGCCGGAGGTACCATTAGCGAAGCAGATTTAAGACAGATGATGCGGGAGATTCGTCTAGCCCTCTTAGAGGCCGACGTCAACTTCCAAGTGGTGAAGAGCTTTGTTAAGACAGTCAATGAACGGGCCTTAGGCTCAGATGTCTTGGCTTCTTTATCACCTGCTCAACAAGTAGTCAAGATTGTTGACGAAGAATTAACCGCCCTCATGGGTGGCGAACAGGTGCCACTTAACTTTGCGACTCAACCGCCAACCATTATCATGATGGCTGGTCTCCAAGGGGCCGGGAAGACGACAACCGTGGGTAAATTGGCCAAATACGTCCAAGCCCAAGGCAAGAAGCGTCCTTTACTGGTAGCGGGCGATATTTACCGTCCAGCGGCCATTGCCCAGCTCCAAACTATCGGCCAGCAACTAGGCTTTGATGTCTTTAGCTTAGGTTCTGATGTTAGCCCAGTTGAAATTGCCCGCCAAGCGGTTGCTCAAGCCCGTATACAAGGCAATGATGTGGTCTTAATCGATACGGCAGGTCGTCTGCACGTCGATGAGACCCTGATGGAAGAGTTACGTCAGATTAAGGCAGCGGTTAACCCGCACGAAATTCTTCTGACAGTGGATGCCATGACCGGTCAAGACGCGGTCAACGTGGCTAAAGCCTTCAACGATTCTCTGGATATCACTGGTGTGATTATCACCAAATTAGATGGGGATACCCGGGGCGGGGCGGCTTTATCGATTCGCTCAATCATTGACCGTCCAATTAAGTTCACCGGTCAAGGTGAAAAACTAGATGCCCTGGAGCCATTCTATCCAGACCGTATGTCTAGCCGGATTCTGGGTATGGGGGACATGATGACCCTGATTGAGAAGGCTCAACAGGAGTTTGATGAAGCCCGCGCCCAAGAGATGGCGGATAAGATTAAGGCCAACAGCTTTGACTTTAATGACTTTATCGAGCAAATGGACCAAGTCAACAAGATGGGCCCGCTCAAGGACTTGATTAAGTTAATCCCTGGGATTAACAAGATTCCTGGCCTAGATGAATTGGATGTCAACCAGAAGGATATGGCGCGTGTTAAGGCCATTGTCCTCTCCATGACACCAGCCGAACGCGAGAATCCAGATATTATCTCTCAGAGCCGTCGTAAACGGATTGCAGCTGGTTGTGGTCAGTCCTTAGCTGATGTTAACCGCATGATTAAACAGTTCAATCAGTCACGCGATATGATGAGCCAAATGTCTAATGGTAAGATGGGCGGTATGAAGAAAATGATGGCCCAACTCCAACAAGGCGGCGGTGGCTTACCAGGTATGGGTGGCGGCGGTATGAGCGATACCGACTTCATGACACCAGAACAGTTAGCTAAACGTAAGGCTGAAAAGGACTTACAACGCAAACTCAAAAAATTGAAGAAACGTCGTTAAGACAAGCAAAGAGGCTGGATATTCCAGCCTCTTTTTCTAGCTACATAATAGGAAGTTTAAACTTCTTTGAAGGTCTTATCACCCTTATAATTCTGCTCTAGCTTGCGGAATTGGTCGCGGGTATCTTGTGGCAGGGCCTGGCCGATATCCATCATGCGAACAATGTCCTTGAAGGCAGCTTGAGGAATAGCCAAGTCTGCCAAGTCTTCAGGACTAATCTGCAGATTGATTGGATTAGGATCTCCTGCAGCAAACTTATTGACAAAGTCTGGATCCGCCACAAAGGGAGTAGAAATCCCAACTAATTCAGCATGTTCTAAGACTTCTTGGGCCTTGGCAATAGAGTTAATGCCACCCGTTACCATGAGAGGGAGTCGACCGGCTAGATGCTCATGGACGACTTGGTTGATTAGACGGCCTTGATGGGGTCCCGCAGCTCTTACGCGGTTACGGAAGACATGCCGTCCCCAACTTGCCAGGCAGAGGTAGTCCAAGGGAACACGCTCTAAAATCCAATCCGTCACTTGATTGAATTCTTCTACTGTATAGCCCACTTCTTGGCCGCGCGTTTCCTCAGGCGTACAGCGATAGCCTAGGATAAAGCCAGGCGGCGCCAGTCGGTCCACGACCTCCATGATGGCATCCCAAATTTCTAAAATAAAGCGGGCGCGATTTTCTAGACTATCAGCCCCATATGCATCCGTCCGCTGGTTAGAGAAGGTAGATAAGAAGGACTGAGGCAGCAAACGTTGGGCACTGGATAACTCGATGCCGGCAAAGCCCGCTTGAATGGCCCGCCGCGTTGCATCCGCATAGTAGCCAATAATGGCCTTAATCTGTGACTGATCTAAGGCTTTGACTTGATGGGGGATAGGAGAATTCAGGGTCATTGGGCTGGGGCCGTAAACATAGCCCTGACGTCGCAGGTAGGGCTCCGCAAATCGCCCCGCGTGGGTCAATTGGATGAGCGCCTTGGCGCCATCTTGCTGCATAGCCTGAGCAAGTTTTGTCAAACCAGGAACACAGGCATCCTCAGCTAGACTGGGTCCAAATTCGAAGAGTTGTCCTTGGGGATGAATGTAGGCAGCCCCGGTGATTTGTAGGGGGGCAGACTGAGCTCGACGGCGTGAGTAGGCCAAGTCTTCTTCGGTAATGTGGCCTTGCGCGGTCGAGGAATTGGTGGTCATAGGTGAGAGGACGAAGCAATTAGCTAAGCTATGGGAACCTAGACTTTGTGGGCTAAGCAGGGGGGATGACATGTGAGACACTCCTTCAGCAGCTGTTCAATCAGCTAGCATAATCAGATACTTACACGTTAGCACGAAAAATTCTTCTGGTCAATCGCCATGAGTTGACAATCCCCTAGGTCTGATTGATAATAAAATTATTGATGAAAATGGAGGGGTCACATGTTATTAAGTGTTTTGGATTATGCCATGGTAGACAGTGGCCGAACAAGCCAAGAAGCCCTAAGGGAGACAGTGGCCCTGGCGCAATTAGCAGATGAATTGGGCTATCACCGATTCTGGGTGGCCGAGCACCATCAGGTGCCAGCCCTCGCCAGCGCTAGCCCAGAGCTCATGATTATGCATTTGCTAGGCAAAACGCAGCGTATTATGATTGGTTCGGGTGGCATCATGCTACCTCACTACCAGCCTTATAAGGTAGCAGAGTGGGTGACTACCCTCAGGTCTCTCTACCCAGGTCGTGTCAATGTGGGCTTAGGAAATAATCCAGGTACCAGCGCTGTCAGAGAATTGATGGGCACGGCTGAACTTAAGCGTTCAGATTATGCCCAGCAAGTGACGGATTTGGTTGAGTATTTGGCGGATCCAGAATCAGTTGGTTTGCACGCGGCAGGACCTAGCCAGGAGGCCTTATGGTTGCTGTCGGCTGGCCTTCACTCAGCCCAGTTAGCAGGAAGTTTGGGTCAGGCTTATGTCTATGGCTATTTCCTAGCACCTGGCAAAGACCCACTTGCCAGTGCCCAAGAAGCCTTAAACACTTATCGAGCTGCCTGCCAAGAAGCAGGCCACAAGCCGCAGGCTAGCTTGGCGGTCTTTGTGGTCTTAGGTCAGGATGAGACTCAGTGTCAGCAACTCCTATCAGCCTTAGACATCTGGCAACTGGGTAAGCAAGATTATGCTGAGTTCAAGACCTTTCCAACAGTCCAAGAGGCGGCCGCTTATCCCCTAAGCCAGGAGGACCGAGCACAGATAGAAATCAACCGCCAGCGTGTGGTCGTGGGCACCCTCGATCAAGTCAAGCAGCAGCTAGATGACTTGGCAGCTAGTCTAGACCTTGAGGAGCTGATGGTTATTCCCTTAGTGCCAGATATTAAAAATCGTCAAGCAACACTCCAGGCTTTAGCACAAGCCTATCAACTAAATAAAGACAAGAAATCGGAGGAATTATAATGAAGAAATTAGGTAACTATTTATGGGTTGAAAAAGAAGGGGATATCTACACCCTCAGCATGACCCCAGAATTACAAGACGATGTCGGAACGGTCGGCTATGTGGAATTTACCCGCCAAAGCCAAGTCGAGGCTGGCGACTCCCTCTTAAGTTTGGAAGCCTCTAAGACGGTCTTAGATATCTTCTCACCCCTGTCTGGTCGTATTGTGGAGCTTAACTCAGCTGCTCAAGATCAGCCAACCTTGCTTAACTCAGCCAATCCAGCAGAATCTTGGCTGGTGCGTTTGACTGATGTTGAGGAAGCAGCCTTCTTGGCCTTACCAGATCCGCTAGACTAAGAGAGGTGGGGCTGACATGTTTGCGCAAGATTTGGATGCCCTGATTCGCCATCTTGGGGCTAGCCCTGAGCCGGGGACTGATGAAGAAAAGTTCCGACAATATCGTGGCTTAGTCAATCAACGCTTACCTTATCCAGTTAGTCAGGACTACCTCGATTTGGAAAGTCGCTTCTTGGCAGCCTGGCGCCAGCAGGATGCTATCTATCATTTGGCAGATTGCCAGAAGACAGCGCATCCCTCACTTTATCTCTGGCAGGGCGATATTACCCGTTTGGCGGTAGATGCTATTGTTAATGCAGCAAATTCAGCCATGCTAGGTTGCTTTGAACCTAACCATTATTGCATTGATAACCAGATTCATACCTTTGCCGGCGTTGGCTTGCGCCTGGCCTGTGCCGATTTGAAAAAGGCCCGAGGTGGCAAGTCGCTGCCTGTCGGACAAGCCCTCATGACACCCGGCTTTAATTTACCAGCCAAGCAGGTCATTCATACGGTAGGGCCACGCATCCATCATTTGCCGGTATCGCCCATGATGCAGGACTTACTCAAAAAGGCTTATCGGGCTTGTTTGGCTTGTGCCGACCAAGCGGGTTTGGAGACAATCGCTTTCTGCTGTATTTCGACCGGTGAATTTTCCTATCCTATTGAAGAGGCGACTCCAATTGCCATTGAGACGGTCTCTTCTTATCTAGCAGAGACAGGTTCCAAGCTCCAGGTCATCTTCAATGTCTGGACAGATAGCCAGTACCAACTCTATCATGACTTACTTCATTCCAAGGAGGCCTCCCATGTGGCAAGCACTTACTAAAACCTATCCCAATCAAGCCCAGCAACTCTTGGCCCTGCTTAAGGAAGCAGAGGCCGTAGTCGTAGGGATTGGGGCTGGCATGTCAGCCGCGGATGGTTTTACCTATATTGGTCCACGTTTCCAAGAGGCTTTTCCTGACTTTATTGAAAAGTATGGCTTCCTCGATATGTTGCAGGCCAGTCTCTTTGATTTCCCTAGTTGGTCGGAATATTGGGCCTTCCAAAGTCGCTTTGTCTGCCTCAACTACTTGGATCAGCCCGTGGGTCCATCTTACTTGGCTCTCAAAGACTTACTCAAGGACAAGGACTATCATATCATAACGACCAATGCCGATAATGCCTTCTGGGTGGCAGATTATGATCCCAAGAAGGTCTTCCATATCCAGGGGGAGTATGGCTTGATGCAGTGCAGTCGCCATTGTCATGCCCAGACCTATCGAGATGATGCGCTGATTCGCCACCTAGCTCAGCACCAATTCCAAGGTCAGGTGGCTTATGAAAATATTCCTCTCTGTCCTAAGTGCGGGGCACCGCTAGAAATCAACAAGCGAAATGCTGAAAAGGGCATGGTGGAAGATGGAGACTTTATGGCCCAATTGGGTCGCTACAAGGATTTCTTGGCTAGCCATGAAGGGGACAAGGTGCTCTATCTTGAAATCGGGGTAGGTTTTACCACACCACAATTTATTAAGCAACCTTTCCACCAAGCGGTCATGGCCAATCCGGATGCCATCTTGGTGACTTTAAATCAAAAACAATATCGCATGCCACGCGCCATTCAAGACCGGACGGTCTGGCTGTCTCAAGACAGTAAAGACCTCTTGTTGGCCTGTGCGGCTAATCAAGCATAGGAGGATCACATGTATTTAATTGAACCTATTCGCAATGGCCAATATCTGCCTGATGGGGCATTAACGCTGGCTATGCAAGTCTATGTCCTTAATCATTTAGACCTAGACGAGACCATACTTTTCCCTTATTACTGTAAACCTAAGGTGGAAATCGGTCGCTTCCAGAACGCAGAAGTTGAAGTCAACCATGACTATCTTAAGGAACATGATATTCAGTTAGTCCGTCGTGACACGGGCGGTGGGGCGGTCTACTGCGATCAGGGGGCCGTCAATGTCTGCTATATTATGCCAGGTGATACCAATATCTATGGCAACTATCAACGTTTCTACGCACCCGTTGTCAAACTCTTGCATGATATGGGGGCAAGTGAGGTCGAACAAAGTGGTCGTAATGACCTGACGGCACTAGGTAAAAAGGTATCAGGTGCTGCCATGACCATGGTAGGTGGCAAGATTTATGGTGGTCACTCCCTCCTATTAGATGTCGATTATGAAGCTATGGTGGAAGTGCTCAATCCTAACCGTAAGAAAATTGATTCTAAGGGCATTAAATCGGTGCGCAGCCGGGTTATGGGCTTGCGCGAACTCTTGGATGAGCCCTATCGTCATATGACCATTGATCAGTTTAAGGATGAGGTTATTTGCCGTCTAATGGGGATTGACTCCATTGATCAAGCCAAGCGTTATCAGCTGACTGAAGAAGATTGGACAGCCATTGAAGCCCTGGCTGATTCTAAATATCGCAACTGGGAATGGAACTATGGAAATTCGCCACGCTATAGCTATAATCGCGATGCTCATCTGGGAATCGGGACTGTAGAGTTCAGCCTAGAAGTTGAGGCTGGTCGCATTAGCAAATGCCGTATCTATGGTGATTTCTTCGGTAAAGGGGCCATCCAAGATATTGAAGAAGCCTTGCTAGGCACAGCTGTTACCAAGCAAGATTTATTAGCAGTCCTATCCAAACAGGACTTGGCTCATTATTTTGGCCCAGTTACCGACCAAGAGCTGGTGGACTTAATCCTATCCTAACATTTCGGCTCCTGTCCTTTGAAAAGGGCGGGGCTTTTTTTTGATGCGGCTTGAAAAATTTTCGTCATTAATTTTTTGGTGGGTGTCTCAAATGGAGTGGCCAAAACTAATATCACTGCTAACAAGAAACCGATATAATGAGTTAGCCATGAAAAGCGCCTATCACCATAGATAAACATAAGTTTGAAAGCTAAAAGCTTCTAAACCTAAAATCACAAGAAAAATTTTTGCAAACCTAAACATTTTAGGTTGACCTAATCTTTTCTCTGGTGTACAATATAATTAGCGGTAAGAGAGGAGATGATTCATGTGATTAAGACACAGGATCTAACGGTCAGTTATGACAATCAAGTGGTCGCTTTGGAAGGGGTTAACCTAGAATTAGCAGGTCCGACCATTACCGGCATTATTGGGCCCAACGGTGCTGGTAAATCTACTTTTGTCAAAGCAATCTTGAATATGGTAGACCATGATGGCCAGATTTTTCTGGACGGGGTGCCTGCCAAGAAGATGCTGAAGAAAGTAGCTTACGTCGGACAAAAGAGTGACATTGATTTCAACTTTCCAATTAAGGTCAAAGAATGTGTCTCCTTAGGCACGTATAGTAATCTCGGTATTTTCCGCAAGGTAAGTAAGAAAGAATGGAATAAAGTTGAAAAAGCGCTCGCCCAAGTTGGTTTGAGTGACTTCGCTAACCGACAAATCTCAGCCCTCTCGGGGGGACAGTTCCAACGCGTTCTGATGGCGCGCTGTCTGGTTCAAGAAGCAGATTACATCTTCTTGGACGAGCCCTTTACTGGGATTGATTCGGTCAGTGAAGAGATTATTATGAAAATCTTGAAGGACCTCAAGAACCAAGGCAAGACCGTCTTGATTGTCCATCATGATTTGCATAAGGTACGGCGTTACTTCGATCAGTTGATTATCATCAATAAGCAACTGATTGCTGTAGGGCCTACTGAGCAGGTATTTAATGACCAAAATATGAAGGCCGCCTATGGCGACAGCGTCTATTTTGGTAAGGGAGGTGACCAGGTATGACCTTGATTCATGAGTTTATTGAGAATGTGTCGACCCTGCATTATATGCAGAATGCGCTAGTCACCGCCATTGTCATTGGGATTGTCTCAGGGGCTGTAGGGTGTTTCATTATCCTAAGAGGGATGTCTCTTATGGGGGATGCTATCTCCCATGCGGTGTTACCAGGGGTCGCCTTATCCTTCATCTTGGGGATTAATTTCTTCGTCGGGGCCATTGTCTTTGGGCTTTTTGCCTCCATGATTATTACCTTCATTCGAGGAAATTCAATTATCAAGGGGGATACAGCGATTGGGATTACCTTCTCCTCCTTCTTGGCCTTGGGGGTCATCCTGATTGGCTTGGCCCGGAGTTCGACAGACCTCTTCCATATTCTCTTCGGGAATATCTTAGCGGTTCAAGATTCTGACAAGTGGATTACCATTTGGGTTTCAGTAGCAGTGTTGATCGTCATCATCCTCTTCTTCAAGGAGTTGTTGATTACGTCCTTCGACCCGCAAATGGCTAAAGCCATGGGTATGAAAGTCAACTTCTACCACTACCTCTTAATGATTCTCTTGACCTTAGTGTCTGTAACGGCCATGCAAAGTGTCGGAACCATCCTGATTGTGGCCATGCTTATTACACCTGCTGCCACCGCCTATCTCTACGTCAATAGCCTTAAGTCTATGATTCTCCTCTCATCGACTTTGGGGGCTGTGACTTCAGTATTAGGTCTCTTCCTCGGGACTAGCTTCAACGTGGCGGCCGGCTCCAGCATTGTACTCACCTCAGCTGTGATTTTCGCGATTAGCTTCTTCATCTCTCCAAAACAACAATTCTTTAGAAAGCGGGTTTTACGCAAATGAAACATAAGCTAATGAAATTAGTGGCACTCTTGACGGTATTGTTTTGTTTGGTACCAAGCGTGAGCGCCCAAGATAAAAAACTCAAAGTTGTCGCAACTAACTCTATTATCGCCGATATCACCAAGAACATTGCGGGTGATAAAATCGATCTTCACTCCATCGTACCAGTAGGCCAAGACCCTCATGAATATGAGCCACTACCTGACGATATTAAGAAGACCACCCAAGCTGATTTAATCTTCTACAATGGCATTAACTTGGAAACTGGCGGCAATGCTTGGTTCACTAAATTGGTTCAAAATGCCAAACGAGTGGAAAACAAAGACTACTTCGCAGTCAGCGAGGGTGTGGAAGTTATTCACTTGGAAGGTGAGGGCGAGACTGGTAAGGAAGACCCTCATGCTTGGTTGAACTTAGAAAATGGGGTAATTTACGCTAAAAACATTGCTAAACACCTGATTGAAAAAGATCCAAGCAACAAGGACTTCTACCAAAAGAACTTGGATGACTATGTTGCTAAGTTAGAAGCTTTGGACAAGGAAGCCAAAACTAAGTTTGATGCTATTCCAGAAGAGAAGAAAATGATTGTTACCAGCGAAGGCTGCTTCAAGTACTTCTCTAAAGCCTACAATGTACCATCAGCTTACATCTGGGAAATTAACACCGAAGAAGAAGGCACACCTGACCAAATTCGTGATTTGGTTAAGAAGCTCAAAGGTTCTAAGGTATCAGCTCTCTTCGTAGAATCAAGTGTGGATGACCGTCCAATGAAGACCATCTCTAGCGAGACCGGTATTCCAATCTACGCTAAAATCTTCACTGACTCTATTGCTGAAGAAGGCCAAGAAGGCGACAGCTACTACTCTATGATGAAGTATAACTTAGATAAGATCTCAGAAGGTTTAGCTAAGTAAACAAAATTTTCGCATCTGTAAAGTAAAAATACTTTACAGATGCTTTTTTATATGTTAGACTAGGGTCTGTAATCAATTGAGGAGGTGAAATTAACATGGCAGTTAAAATTCGTTTGAAACGTATGGGTTCTAAGAAAGCACCTTTCTACCGTATCGTTGTTGCTGACTCACGTTCTCCACGTGATGGTCGTATCATCGAGAAAATCGGTCACTACAACCCATTAACTAACCCAGCTACTTTAGAAGTTGAAGAAGAACTCGCATTGAAATGGTTATCAAATGGTGCGCAACCATCTGACACCGTGCGTAACCTCTTGTCTTCAAAAGGGATCATGAAGAAATTCCACGAAAGCAAATAGTCTCGAGCAGTGTTCTAGATAAAGGATGATGAGATATGGTAAATATTGAAGCATTAATTACTGCAATCGTGAAGCCGCTCTTGGACCACCCAGAAGATTTTGGTGTGGAACAAGTAGAGACCGATGACTTCATGGAGTATCATTTGCACTTGAATCCGCAAGATGTAGGTCGTGTGATTGGTAAGAAGGGCCGTGTAGCCCGCGCCATCCGGACTATCGTCTACAGCGTTAAGACTCGTGGTCGCAAACGGTCACGCATTGTCATTGCTGACCATGCGGAAGAAAGTTCAGCAGAATAATCAAGCGCCCTTAGGGGCGTTTTTCTATATTCATTAGGAGGAAATCGGTGAAGAAAGAAGAAAGAAAAAAGCTTAAAGAAGTATTTGGTTGGCGGACATGGGCCGGTAGTGGCCTCTTGCTGTTCTTATTAATTTTTACGTCCTTTGCTTATCTGGCCCTCCTTGCGACCCAACCCCAAGCCCTTTTGGCAGGCCAGGAACCTTTCCCAGAAAGCTCGAGCAAGCATGTAGTGGTAGAAGCAGAGTCGATTTTTCTCTTGGCCGAGGAGGATAATGTGGCCATCTACCTTGTCTCAGCTGCTAAGGTAACAGATAAGCCTTACCTAGTCTTGGTCGCTAGCAAAGATGATCCGGATGTCGCAGCTGCTCGACTCAAGACCTATGGCGCGCTGCTCAATGAGCCTGCAAAGCTGATTGGGGAAGTGGATAAGAGTGACGCGGCCAAGAAACTCTTAGATACGATGGCAGATAATAGTGAAACTGGTCTTCCATACCGTAATCAGCTATGGACGGAATATCTAGTCAACATGAAAGAATATCGTCAGTCACAAAGGACCATCCATTGGCTAGTTTATGGTTTTACATCAGCCAGTGTCTTGTGTATCTTATGGGGCTTGTTCAACCGCTACCGTCGACGTCAGTTCTATGACCGTCTCTATCAACGTTTCCCTGAACTCAAGGGCCAGCTTGACCACTTGCAAGCAGCCAGTGATTATGCAGATGACTATCGTGGCCTTTATCTCTACAAAGACACTTTGATTTGCTTGGGGCTGCGCATGGCGGTTCTGCCTATAAACGAGCTAGTCGCTTTGACCTTGAATAAGATAGTTTCGCGTGGTCGTTACGGGGTAAAACATGTTAACTACTTCTTCCGCGCACGAGATGTGAAGGGGCAATTCCATACCTTTAGATCCTACCATGGTCGCAAGAAAATTTTGGCGGAAGACTTGGAGACCTTCCTAGTTGTGCTAGGGCAAGGCTATCCTGATTTGCAAATCACTTCTAAATAAGCTTAAGGCGCCTTTGGGGCGTCTTTTTCATTTGTCGGGTTTTATGCCTCAGAGACTTTATTATCAAGCTCAGTGCTTTTGTTAAGGGAATCTTTCTTATTAAGTAAGAAATCTCTTGAAAATAGCTGTACAATTCTATGAAAGGGGTTTATAATAGAGATATACTTAAGGAGAAAGAAGGGTGTTTATGAAGGAAAAGAACTTGCGTGGCCTTTGGGCAACTGTTTTTCTCACCCTTTTATTTGGTGGATTTGCTATTTTAATGTGGTTTATAGGTGGGATTGCAAGTAGCCCTCAGTATGTTGTGGACCGAGGTGGTCTCTATCCAAACGATTTTGGACAAAACGTAGCTATTAAAATTGAAATCATTGAAGAAATTGGCAACATTAAGGACGATGACAAGGCTGCTATGTACTTGGTTTTATCAGGTAGTAAAGTTCTTGGCCTCATTGCGGATAAGGATGATGCTGATATTAAGTCTGCCTTTGCAAGCCAAGAAAAAGGTTTACTAGTTAGCAATCCTGTTCTGGTAGTTGGTGAAAAAGATAGCAGCTCTGCTGCTAAGGATAATATCTCTAAAATTCGTCAATCACTTGAGACTGATGCTCAGACTTCCTTAGATGGCTCCTATATTATTCATGTCAAGAAGCATAAATCTAGTGCCCAAATGCTTATGTACGGTGCCTATGGCTTTAGTGCACTTACCGTGTTCTTCATCGGGCTCTTTGCCTTCAATGTTTCCCGCCGTAAGAAAGCCTATCGTGAGCTCTATGCCCAATTCCCAGAATTGGAAGGCAACTTGGATCTCTTAGTATCAGGTGGCCAATATGCTGACAGCAAGCGTGGCCTCTATGTCTACAAGGATCATTTCATTGCTTTGGCGCAGCGCAATACCATTGTGCCTGCCAAGGATATCCTCTACTTAGTGGCTGTTAAACAAACCATTCAACAGGGGATTGCGAGCCATGTCAACTATACGGTTGAAGCCTATGATAAGAACTTCAAGAAACATGTTCTTAGCACATTAGGTGGGTCGAAGAAGACCTATGATGATGATGTCAATGCCTTTACTTACTTCGTAGATCAAAACTATCCTGAAATTCTAGTGGGTGCAGATCATGCACCAGAATACCAAGCATTGAAAAATGCTGCAGGTCTTTAATAAGCCCTCACCGGGAGAGTCAGCCATAGGGCTGGCTCTTTTTCATGGAATGGGTTCACAAGCCCCCCTAAAAAGAGTATAATAAATTTATCATTTAAGAAAGAAGGTAAGTTATGAAACGCAATAATCTACGTAATGTTTGGCCTTATTTAATTTTTGCCATGATTTGCGCTGCCCTTGGTGGCTTCCTCTTCTATAAGAGTCAGAATTCAAGTGCTGACCAGTTTGTAGAACAAGGCCTGGTCTATCCTAAGACGGAAGCTCTGACGGGGCATACCGCAGTAAGCATTAAGGAAATTATTCCTGTTTTGGAGATTACCATCACAAAAACAAAAAATGGGGTAGTAGTGTCTGAAAACAAAAATACAGGCTTGGTTGCTTACTTGGTCTCTGACGGCGAGCGGGCTTTTCCAGTAGTATTACATGATGATTCCAAAGTAGTTAAAATCCTAGAGGAACGGATTAAGGCTGGTCAACTGGAATCTAATCCCCTAAACGTTGTGGCTTATGCCTCAAAAAGTAAGGATGACCTGCAAATTGCAGAAAAAGTTATCCAACGTGCTGATGTTGATGCTTCTGTCAAATCAGGCTATGATGATTCTGCGCTCCTAGATGTGGCAGAAGCTGAGAGCCGTCTCAACATTATGAAGTTCGCAAGTTATGCCTTAGGCGCAGCGGTTCTATTATTGCTACTTACCGCTCTCTGGAAATACTGGAAAAATACTAAGTTCTACAATACCCTCTATGATCACTTCCCAGAATTAGCACAAGACCTGGATAAATTAGTGACCGACAGCGATTTCCACAGCCCTGAGTTAGGTCTCTATGTCTATAAGAACCACTTGGTAGTGATTGGGGCTAATGATCGTATCATCGACTTGACTCAAATCATTTATACTTATGCAGTCCGTCAAACCAATAATTCAGTGGTTACCTTCCAAGTTCACTTGCATAATAACCAATTCCGTCGTCTTGTGGTCAAACCGCGTCGCTATCAAAGAGATTTCACGCAATCCATGTTAGATCGTCTCATGGTTTACTTGCAAGAAGCCTATCCATCTATGTTGGTAGGCGTTCAACATGCGACCGATTATAAAGAATTAAAACGTCAAGCACGTGGCTAGGCCATAAGTGACTAAGCAAAGGACTGGGGTAACCTGGTCCTTTTTGATAGTGGTGATAAGACAGACACTCTTGTATAATAGACTTAGTAAATGTGAGGGAGGCAAACTATGAAAAAATATAAATTAATGAAGCTCCTGCCTTATATAATCGTGGCGTCTATCTGCCTATTAATTGGGGGTGGCCTTGCTTTTATCAGCCAAGGGACGAGCGCTAATAGTCTCCGTGCCCAAGGCTTGGTCTATCCCAATGTCTCTAGAGTCAGCCGTTTGACTGCTGTCCCAGTAACCAGAATCACTTATGTCTCCGCCGTTAGCAATGTGGTAAAGGAGCGAGGTAAGATTGTTTATCGCGATGATAAGACCGGAATGAGTCTTTTCCTCGTTAGTGATGGGGGGCTGGATATTCCGATTCTGTTCCGAGATGACTCCTCTCTTCCTTCTATACTCAAAGAAAAAAGTGATCAGGGGCAACTAGCAAATGAGCCCCATTATGTCATGGCCATGGTAGATGATAGTGACAAGAGTAAAGAATTTCTACAATCAATCGAAAGTTATGTCACCAATAAGACGGGCAATCGCGTTTTTATAAGCGGGACCTTGCTTAATCAAGACAAGGCGGAAACCTATATTCAATCCATGAAGTTAGTCAGCTATCTCTTCTTTGCTTTAGCGCTGGCGGTATTGGGCTTCACAGCCTATCGCTATAGTGCCATGCTACGTTTTTGGAGCCAAGTTTACCAAGCCTTGCCAGAGTTAGCAGAGGACCAGGATTTGCTAGTGAGTCAGAGCCAGTTTAAGTCTAAGCAACTGGGGCTCTATCTTTACCGTGACTATCTCCTTGTCTTAGGAGCTAAGGAGCGCTTGATTGACCTTAGCACGGTATTGGGCTTAAATCTGAACAATGAAAGCAACAATGGCCGCTTGAAGAGCCGGCTAATCCTCTATTATGACCGAGATCAGTTTGAAACAGTTAAACTTCGGCCCTATCCAGAGAGGGAGGCGCGTGCCTTCCTAGAAGGTCTGATGGCCCATCTTGAAACACACTATCCTCATATCCTGCTAGCTGATGAGCGTTTAGCTATCTAGGAGTTGGCTAGACAAGGAAAAGGCAGTTCGTTATAATAAAGTAACGAATAATAACTAGAAAGAAGGAATTCTATGAAACCTAACTTTAAACGTGGCGTGATTAGTCTCGTGATATATGGGTTGCTATTATTAGGTGCAGCCGGCTTCTTCCATTATGTGGCGACTCAATCGACACCTGACAAGTTAGCCAGTCAAGGTTATGTTTATCCTAAAACGCGTGCAACCACTAAGAGTAGCAAGACCACCTTTGCAGTAAAAGCTTTTTACAGAATTGAAGCTACCAAGCATGAGAAAGAACAAACCTTTGTTGTGGCGGATGATAAGAGCCTTCTAGTGACGGAGGCTAAACCTGATTTAGCCATTATCAAAAAGCTAGAAGAAGCGCAAAGAAAGGGCATCCTAGCGACTAACCCTATTACGATTATGGGGGAAGTTAAGGAGCTCAGTAGCATTTCCCTTCAAAACACTAGAAAATCACTCGAAAAGCAAGAGCCAGGAGTGACAGACAATAAGGAATTTGAGATTAAGAAACTCAACCTGACCAGTGTTGCGAGTGTTGAAAGCACTGGTACCATTATGACGGCAGGTACTGCCTTAGTAGGCTTAGGTTTCCTAGCCTATGCTGTCTTCCGTTATCTAGATAATAAACGCTTCTACGATCAACTCTTAGTAACCTTCCCTGAGCTAGGTCAAGATGATCAAGCCTTACGTAAGGGAGCGACCTACTACGAGAAGCATTTGGGCGTCTATGTCTATAAGGATCAGCTGATTGTCATGGGACGTAAGAATGCCATGGTGGACTTGCGTGACATTATCTATAGCTATGTCTACAAGGAAACCAGACGCTTTAAGCTCTACAAGTCCGTCAAGTTTGTGGTTTATCTCCATACCAAAGACTTCAAACGCTTAGCTGTCTTCCCAGCCAAACACACAGTTAAAGACACTGAAGCCAAGTTAAATCGACTGATGGAATATCTGGATGCCAGCTATCCTCAAATGCTAGTCGGATTTGACCATAAGGACGAATATATGGCCCTCAAACAAGCGGCGGGCCGTCGTTAAGACAACTAGAATCAGGCTCCCTTTCATGGTATACTGAAAGGGTAGGCCTGATTTTTATTAGGCATAAAAGGAGGACAAGTATGACTTATTACCGTGTAGCCCGTATTGTGAATACCTTCGGGATTCGGGGGCAACTCAAATTAATTGCCGATACTGACTTTCCAGAGGAGCGCTTTGCAAGTGGTAAGACCCTCTATATTCTGAAGGATTTGAACTCTCAACCGCTAGCTAGTGTTCAAGTCGCCAAGGCTGCTATCCATAAAGGGACTTGGCTCATTAGTTTTGTTGGTTTCGACAATATTAATCAGGTTGAAGGTTTCAAAGGCTGCTGGCTAGCCATTGACGAGAGTGAACAGGAGGAGTTAGAAGAGGATAGTTACTATCATCATCAACTCTTGGGCTTGGAGGTTGTGACCCTAGAAGGCAAGACTCTTGGGAAGATTAAGGAAATTCTTCAGCTAGGTTCCAATGATGTCTTTGTGGTTCAACGCAATATTCCTAAGGCCAAAGACGCCTTGATTCCTTTTATTGGCGATGTGGTCAAAACTGTTGACCTGGAAGCCGGACAGGTTAAGATTGAACTAATGGAAGGGCTGATTGACGATGAAGCTTGATGTCTTGACCCTCTTCCCTGAGATGTTTGAGCCCATGCATCATTCCTTGATGGGGCAAGCTCAAGCCAAGGGACTGATTGATTTCCAGACCCATAACTTCCGGGACTTTGCGGTTAATAAGCATGGCCATGTGGATGATTATCCCTTTGGTGGTGGGGCAGGCATGTTACTGCGGGTGGATCCCATTGTTCACATGCTAGAACATATTGCGCCCAAGGAAAATGCCCGCATTATCCTGATGGATCCAACCGGGGTGCCATTTAGTCAGAGTTTGGCCCAGGAATGGTCTCAGGCGGAGCAGTTGGTCTTTATTTGTGGTCACTACGAGGGCTTTGATGAGCGGGTGCGGTCTTTCGTAACCGATGAAGTTTCACTGGGGGATTATGTCTTAACCAATGGGGAACTGCCGGCTATGATTATGATTGATGCTACTGTGCGTTTGATTCCTGAAGTCTTAGGTAATGCGGAGTCTATTGTGGGCGAATCCCATCAACGTTCACTCTTAGAGCATCCACAGTATACCCGCCCACGAGATTTTCGTGGCATGGAAGTGCCAGAGGTACTATTCAGTGGCCATCATGATAAGATTCGCCAGTGGCAAGGTAAGGAAGCCATCCGGCGGACTTTGGAGCGTCGTCCGGACTTACTTGAACAGGCCGATTTGTCCAAAGAAGAACGCAAGTGGTTAGCTGAAATTCAGGCCGAAAAAAATGTCAATTAGGCTTTACAAATAGACAGAGTTTGGTATAATACTAGAAGTGGTGAAAAACCGCAGATATCACAATATTCCGCTGGCTACGCCCTAGGGCTAGTTATGAGTGTTAGTCGAGAGGAGAAAAAAACATGAGTAAAGTGATTGAAAAAATTACCTCAGCTCAATTACGTAGCGATATTCCTGAGTTCCGCCCTGGTGACACTGTACGTGTACACGCTAAGGTTGTCGAAGGTTCACGCGAACGTATCCAAATCTTCGAAGGGTTAGTAATCAAGCGTCGCGGTGCTGGCATCAGCGAAACTTACACAGTTCGTAAAATTTCGAACGGTGTAGGGGTTGAACGTACTTTCCCAGTACACACTCCACGTGTTGCTAAAATCGAAGTTGTTCGTAAAGGTCGCGTACGTCGTGCTAAGCTCTACTACATCCGTGCCTTGTCTGGTAAGGCTGCACGTATTAAGGAACGCGGTAGATAAGAGACGTCTCAAAATATTGTCCAAGAATAGCTCAACTGAGCCATTCTTGGGCTCTTTTTTTATGCTTAGAATTGTCGATTTTGTCAGACTTGTACGAGAAGTTGTACGAGTCTATTTCTGACCAAAATCGACTAAAAGAATATTCACTTTGCAATATTGTTTTCTTTTAGATAGGCGGAGAAGTTGTCCGCAAAGGTATCGCGTTGCTTATTAGTTACGTGATTATAGATATTCATGGTTGTTTCGATTTGACCATGGCCTAAGCGCTCCTTGACGACATCAAGGGGAGTGCCCATCTCGAAGAGTAGCGTACAGTGGGTGTGACGCAGGCCGTGAACTGTAATCTTAGGCAACTGATACTTCTTAATCACATGGTCTAGCCACTGATTAGGGACAGTAGGGTAGATCAGGGTGTTGTTGCTATCGGTGGTGAATATCATTTGGTCTGGATGGTTGGTAGAGATTCCCATTGCAAAGAATCCTTCCGTTTGAGCCAATTTCCAGCGCCTAAGGATTCTTAAGGTGTCCTCGTCGACGGATAGCGTTCGCACAGCATTCCGAGTCTTAGGTGTCGTCAGCATAGGCCTATGACTCGTATCATAGCTGACGCCTCGTTCAATCTTAATGGTTCTATGCTTGAAGTCAATGTCCGTCCATCTGAGGCCCAAGGCTTCACCTTTACGCATACCCGTC
This sequence comes from Abiotrophia sp., assembly GCF_057275535.1. Lineage (NCBI taxonomy): Bacteria > Bacillati > Bacillota > Bacilli > Lactobacillales > Aerococcaceae > Abiotrophia > Abiotrophia sp. The sequence continues at coordinate 5,916 of NZ_DBHIRJ010000001.1, read as the reverse complement.
ATGGCAAGTAAGCGAAAGAAGGCCAGGAATTTGGGGTGTCCATAATCATCAAGTGCTTGGAGAAGACGTTGCAGGTCTTCCATCTCGTAGAAGTTGCCATTTGGGTCAAACTTAGGTTTGATAGGTATCTTGACAAGTTCCATGGGATTCATGGAAATGAGGCCAAGTCTCTGGCCAAGCCGTAAAACTTCTTTGACGATGGCGCGCATATGACCACAATCTGCATAGTGCTTCATCCAACCATCTACCATATTCTGGCAGGTTTCGTAATCAATCATGTGGATATAGTGATTGCCGATGTATGGCTTGATTCTGAGTCTATATCTGTCCTGAGTACACCAGAAGGTTACGGGCTTAACAGTTTTCTCGTAGTCAGTCAGCCATAATTGATAGAGTTCGTCAAAGCGATAGCGACGGTTGAGTTTCTTACGGCGCTTTTCGGAGAATTCTAGCTTCTCGCGTTGAGCATAAAGTTGAGCTTCCTTGGCTGTGAGGAAGCCTTTTTTTCTTGCACGAACTTCTTCGCCAGTAGCACTATCAAGGCCAAGATAGGCATTGATTTCATAGCGTACTTGTCCGTCCTTAGTGAGGTATTTTTTTGCTTTCATTTCAGTTATTTCCTTTCTTGCCATCCGCTAGGCCACTGGGAAATAATAATGAAGCTGTTGCTGCCTTAGTTCGGCGTATTAAGCGTATAAATCACACGCCCGATGATGCGGGCCACCTGCTCGCCTGTATAGACCGTAGCACTTGGATCTAGGGGTTTATAGATTACCTGGTCGCCCAGGGTATCCATGATGCGAATCAGCGGGTGGTCAATGCCAGTCACGAATAGGGCCAGACGGTCGCCTACCTTTGGCTTGGCTTGCTGATTGACGAAGATTAGGCTGTCCTTTTGGATCTCAGGCAGCATGCTGTCGTCCTTTGAATAGAGGGTGACATAGCTATCAGGGTTCATGAGGAACTTCAAGGGGTCTTTCTCGCTTGAATAGACCAGGCGATTGGTCTCGCTCAGGCCGTCCACCACGGACAAATTCTTCTTGTGGCGAATAAGGCGTGAGCTAGTGGCCTTATGATTGTCCTTGCGCTTGCTATCCTTGTTGTCAGACCAACCTACTAGGTAGGCAGGAGAGACATTGAGGGCATCGGCCAATTTCTTTACCACATCCACACGAGCCTTTTCCAAGGAAAATCGCTCGTAACGGGATACGGCTGATTTCTCAATCTGGGCCATTTGGGTCAGTTGTTTTTGCGACAAATCCCGTGATTCCCTTATTTTTCTTAATCTGCTCAAGTTTCTTTCACCTCCTGCATTTGGAACTATTTCCACACTCATTATACTCCTAAAGACTGTTAAGTGCAATTAACAGCTTTTGGATTTCGGATAAAAAACGCGTGACAAAGGTTGATAATGGGTGTATATTGTAATTAACAAGAAAACGTTTTACATAAAAAGGGGGAATTATTATGCGAGATCACATTAACCAGAAGCTTCTGGTTGAAGAGATGATGAAATGTCGTTATTCGCAGAGTGATTTAGCTGAACGGTCAGGCGTTAGTCGTACCACCATCAGTAAGATCTCTTGCTATCGCTGTTATCCGTCATTGGACGTGGCAGTTGCCATTGCCAGAGCCCTCAAACTACCTGATCAGGTATTGCTACAAATCTTCTTCAGGCGAGAGGGCGACAAGACTAAGCGCTCGGCTTGAAAGTCGGTGATACTAGATGCCTACACAATCTGATGCCTTAATGAGTCAATTAGCTGATTATCTTTGGGAAAATTATGCGGGGAAAATGAATGACCTGCTTGCTACACTGTCCCAACGCGTTACTCAGTTAGAGGCGAGTCAACACAAGGCTTATCTGACACAACATGAAGTCATGGAGACCTTCGGTATCGGCCATCGCACCCTCAAGACATGGGTGGCTAATGGTCTGCCGGAAATCTGGTTAGGGAACAGGGTCTACTATGACAGAAATGACTTGCAGCACTATATGGAGACACAAAAAATCTAAGAAGCCATCCGCTAGGCCCTGTAGACTGCAAGTATATAAGTTCAAAGATTAACATATCAAATCAGGGAGGGACCCCAAATGGAAAAGAAACTGCAAGCTCGAATTTATGATCTGGAGGTTGAAAGAGCCAAGCTGGCTGACAAACTCCAACACCTAGAGAAGAAAGTAGCCCGTATGGAGACCGAGGTCTCGACAGCCTATGTGACGCCAGCCGTTGCGAGCGCCCTAGACTTAACCCGCAAAACCAAGATAACGCAAATTCTCGGCGGGCCCAATGCCCCCGCCTATCGCAACCTTCGCCTACGCTATCAGGTCTTTCAAGAAGCTGAAGCTGACTTCAAGCTTTGCTTTGAGGTGCCTCGCTATCACATGGTCAAGATGGATCAGAAGGACACAGTCGTCGCATTCTGGCAACGTTGGATTCCGTCAGATGCCTTAACTCGTGCTATTCTCAATGCGAATGGGGTGCCGGTACCTATGGGAGATGAGCCCCATGCCAATTAAGCGGCTGATTGACACGCGCTTTTGGAGCGACGGGCAAGTGTTGGATTCCTATTCGCCAGAGGACAAGCTCTTTGCCCTATATCTGCGGACCAATCCGCACTCTAGTCAGTTAGGCGTCTATGCCTTACCAAAACGCACCATGTCCTTTGAAATTGGCTATACGCCAGAAGCCATTGCCGTCTTACTGGATCGTTTCCAGACCAAATACCACGATATTGTCTATTCTGATGCAACGCAAGAGGTGGCCATCTTAGGCTACCTCAAGTCTAGCATCATCAAGGGCGGCAAGCCTGTACTCGATCTGCTTAAGCGGGAGCTTGAAGAAGTTGTTGACGGAGACTTACTCCTACATCTACATGAGGCCATGGCCGACTTCCTAGGGCTTTCGACACGGGAAGTGGACGGGCAAATCCTGAAACTGATTGAGGTGGAACTCCAACGTCGGGGGCTCAGGACTCAAAATCAGAATGACAAAGACAATGACAATGAGATAAATCATGACAATGAAATATACAATGACAATGAAGAATCGTCAGGACCAATCGGTCAGACGACACGTCATAACGAATCGTCTGCACGAATCATTAAGCAAGAGTCTCCAGCTAATATGGCAAGTAGGCCATCGACACCACTAAGCGCTAGCGGTGTTGAGACAGGGCAGAAGTTGGTTCAATCAGCTTTCACTATGGCATTTGGCCCTATCACGCCATCTATTACTGACACCTTGAATCAATGGACCCGCAAACTAGGGGCTAGTAAGGTCCAAGACGCCATTAACTTGGCCAGCAAGAATAAGGCCAAGGATCCTATTCGTTACATCTCAGCGGTTTGCATGAATTGGGAACAATCAAACCGCTAGCCTTACCGCAACGCACAAACAAGAGGGATACACTATGTTTGAATTACAATTTGCCGAATTAGAACCCCACAACCCCCACCGAAAGGGGCAAATTTTAGAGACACTACAAGAGGCCCAAGTCAAAGCGGAAGAAGCCCTAGTGGCCTTCCGCGACTATGGCATAGATGATGCCCAGGTCTTTGGCCAGAGTATCCGCCGTCACCAGAAAGTGGCCGGCCCAGATTATGCACGTTATCAGATCGTCAGGCATGGTCCCCATGATGCGCTAGAAGTCGACTATGAGGGCTATGTTACTCCAATCGTGATTTGCCATACGGCCCTAGCCGAGGAAGTAGTCAAACTCAGCATGCTAGTCCTAGAGACAGGGCCACACTTGGCCAGAGGGGAAGGGAAGATTACCAATCTACACCGTCAGCTGATTAAGCTTCTTAAGGCAGGCAGTGACTATGCCTTATCTGATGCCTTGACTTGCCTAGAGGCCGTTCTCATCGTGATGAAAGAGGTCGGTGTCCAGCTTCGACCTAAGGTAGCAGATCTGGTGGCCCGACAGACAGACCCGCTATCCTTTGCGGAATGTATCCGAGGCCTAGACCGAGCCTTCCTGACAGGGCTGAATGTGGACTACTATCTATCCGAGCTCTATGCTCTGGTGGTCCAACGCATTCAAGCCCGTTATCACCCCGAACTCTATGATCAGCTAGTTGACTTGTTGGCTAGTCCAAAAGAAAATCGGGAAATCGCCCTTATGACCCAGGCTTATCATCTGGGAAGTTAGAAGACAAAGAAGAACCCCTCCCAATTTGTGGGAGGGGTTCTAGGCTGAAATGAAAGTAGTGTGTCACTCAGGGGGACACTTCTATTATACGCCCAAAGCCCTTGAATGTCTGTACCTTGCACTTAACAGCTTTTATAGTGACCTGCGGGCTCGGCCTGCGCCCCAACCCGCAGAGGGGGCTAGGAGCTCGTCTCAGCTTGCCTAAGCCAGAGGCTAGTAAAACTAGCCCCTGGCGTGGGGTGGTAGCTGTCTAGCTAGGCTAGGGGTTGACTCAAGGGCTTCCCGTGGGGCTAGCCCCACACCCCACCAGCGCAGCCGGCGCTGGACTCGGGCCTCTGGACAGTGGGCTGATCTAGGGTCGGTGGCCATACCTAATCCCCTCACCCCCTGTCCGGTCGGTGGTCGTGTGGAATAACACTGCGGTCCCAATGTCAAGGCTACCCTACGGCATTGGGGCAATGGTCTTGACATTGGGACCGCAGTGTTATGGAGCCGGGTACTCGCCGACGGACAGGGGGGTGAGGGGATTAGAGAGGTAGTCGATAAACACATTGACTATCTCGGATGCTCCCTTCTCATTGGACTTACAGTTGGATACTTGAGGTGGGAAGGGCTAGATTTTATTTGATAGGACTATAGGAATTTATATATGAGGGAGTGACCAGACATGTTAGACCAGGAAGTCCTGGTTGAGATGTATGGTAGTGTGATTCATCATGTGTTGCATAAGCAGGGGGTGCATAGGCAGCGGGATGAATATGGGGACTATTACAATGAGCTCTATATCAAGTTGGTTGACTTAGCTGGCAAGTTTCGTGGCAATGCCTTGGATGAGGCGGAACGTGGGCGTTTCGTCGGCTATGCCAAGCCAGCTCTAACGCGCTATTTATGGTGGCTGTTGAAGCGAGATAGTTATCGGAAGGTAGAAGTGTTGACGGATGGGAGTCAGCATGAGTTTGGACTTGTAGACCAGGTGAGTGAGCTGTCACTGGTGGAATATATGGCAGACGCTGAGAGGATGCTAAGCCCTGAAGAATACGAGTTCTTTAAGGTGGCCTCTGACACTCGATGGACGGTGACGGAGAAGGCGCGGATGTTAGGGATTAGTCGGAAGAGGTATTATGAATGGTTGAGAAGGATTGAGGGGAGGGTGGGGTGCGGATAGCAATCCTATATGTTATAATAAGTATATAAAAAATAAACTAATGAGGTGCCATTATGGAGAATTCATATAAACCAGATAAAAACGCTGGTAAAAATAAATTAGTAGCTCTCTATAAAAAGGGAGAATATAGAAATTTCATCACTAAATATGAAGCATTCAAGAAAACCGAGGCATACAGGAATCTAACTAAAAAAGATAAGGATGAGTTAAAGAGATTATATCGATTGGCCAAAGATGAGCTAGATAGAAAGAAAGATTTGGAGCAAAAAGTTGACAAAACAAATCAGGAGTTACTTAGTCTAGACGGAGAGACTGAGTCTAAAGAAGATGCGACGCAAGATGTGGGAGGAGTTAAAATTAAAATAGATGTAAGTGATTTAGACAATACGCAGACATATAATCTTGATCGATAACTATGAATTAAGTCGGAAATTCTCAATTCTTTTAAGGTGGAAAGTCTTGTAAGAGACTTTCCACCTTTTTTATGTAGGTAACACTTTTCGTGCCACCACCCTATATATAAGTGTAGCTACAAATAACCAACAAAGGAGCGAGATACAATGGCACGATCATTCGTTAAGGGCACCCTCCAAATG